>JAGQPC010000965.1 GCA_020426925.1 Planctomycetales bacterium
CAAAGAGCTTAGGTTTTCCCTGTCTGCCGGGTTGTGTTCGTCAAGAAGACAGCCTGAGTCTACATCCCAGGAGCGAATCTGACCAAAATACGAAGCGGTTACGAAGAATTTTCCGTCACGCGAAAGATCAAAAGCTCTCGTGGCGGAACGGTAGCCTGTTCCTGAATGTACCTGCTTATCAAAGCGTTTTTTCCCTGTTGATGCATTAACTATAACGGCCCTTCCCTGGTAGGTGGCAAACGCAAGGTATTGCCCGTCACCGGACCATCGCAAACCTTTGATCGCCCGTACTTCCAAATCTGGGAATTCCGCAACGGTACCGAGTGGGTCACGGTTTCCCGGTTCCCAAGTTTCAATTGCCGACCCTCCAGTCGCCCTGCGAACAACCACGGCGAATTCATTTTTAGCAGGATGCCAGGCAGCGTGTTCCACGTGGGCTACTGGTGTCACTACAAAAGGGCGTTCTGATTGATTCGCCAGAAAGTGCCATTCCCAGCCACGAAAATCGGGCAGTTCTGCTGAGGGTCTGGTGCGAGAAAGATGCTTCGCTAACGCTCCGTAATTGTGAATCTCCCAAGCGACAACAGCTTGTGCCATCTGTGAAACGTACAGTTGCCAGGCAGTGTCTCTCTGAAGTGCCTCCGTACGTCGCTCGCTTTCGATAGCCCAAAACGCAAATCGCGCACTAACGATGGTTGCTGCAACAAGGGAACAGGCAATAACCAAAAACGATGCCACGATTAGTCGATTACGTTGCGTAAACTTCTTGACCCGGTAAAAAACGCTTGTGGGTCTTGCGACTACCGGTTCGTTGCGCAGATAGCGACTAATATCCATGATCAGCGCGTTAACCGTTGCATACCGTCGATTGGGCTCCTTTTCTATCGCCTTCATTACGATCCAATCAAGTTCACCTCGCAAGGATTCCAGCACGCGATTGACAGGCGTCGACCAGCGCTCCTCCACTGCGCGGCAAGCGTCAGCGTTTATCGACCGGACAACTGAGCTTGGGCGTTGAGGCTGTTCGTTCTGAATGATCCGTCGCATTTCATCGAAACCACCGTTTCTCAGTCGATCATGGTCAAATGGCGTTTCGCCTGTGAGCAATTCGTAAAACACAATTCCTAATGAGTAAACATCGGTGCGAGTGTCAACGTTGGCGTGATTCCATTCGATCTGTTCCGGGCTCATGTATTCAGCCGTTCCTAAGACCTGACCGACGCTGGTGAGTAGAGATTGATCCGCCAATTGTTGTTCGATGGCTTTCGCAATTCCAAAGTCAATGACCTTAACCTCTGGTTTGTCATTATTGACGGAAACCAACACGTTAGACGGCTTGATGTCTCGGTGGATGATTCCTTTTTGGTGAGCGTGTTGAATGGCTTCGCACACGCTGATGAACAACTGAAGGCGATCCACGACTGGCAGGCGATTCTGATCACAGAATTCTGTGATTGGAATTCCACGGACCAATTCCATTGCAAAATACGGTCGACCGTTTTCCGTTGCGCCAGCGTCAAATACGCGAGCAATTCCGGGGTGCTCCATCATCGCTAACGCTTGGCGCTCGAGGTCAAACCTGGCAATGACATGCTTGCTGTCCATTCCGGGTTTGATGATCTTGATTGCAACCAGACGACGCACGGGCGATTCTTGCGTAGCCATATACACGACGCCCATGCCACCTTCCCCCAATGCTTCTCGGATCGTGTATGGGCCAATCTTGTCACCGACGGCCTCGCCAATGAATTCGCCCGAGCTGTCGTTGCCTAATCCGGGAGGCGGTTGATCGAGAAAGAATTCGTCCGCCCGTTTATGCTGCGCCAGTAGCTGCACAATGTCGTTACGAAGCTCGATGTCACCGGCGCAAGCTTGATCCAAAAACTCAGCGAGTTCCTGTTCGGTCTGCTTTTGAAGAGCTTCGATAAATAGCTCGCGTTGTTTCATTTCTGCTTCGCGAGTGCGTCTTCTGCCGTCTGTGACGGAATAACTCTGTGCGAGAAAAACGCTAAATCGCCATTGGGTTTTCCTTTTTCGCCAAATCAGACTTTGCCCTAGTCGCCTTCAATTTCGCGGCGGAGCCATGAGCGGGCAAAAGACCACAAAAAATCGGCTTTTCGAGGAGATACATCGAGAGCTTCGGCGGCTTGCTTAACAGTGAGTCCTGCAAAGTACCTGAGCTTAACCAGTTCCGCCGACACTGGATCTTCTTTTTCCAGCCGGTCAAGCGCGTCACTTAGAGCAATCAGATTTTGGCAGTCTTCGGCAGGCAAGACTTCCGGGGACCAGTCTTGGCGTTTCAGATTTCCGCCGTGCTTCACACTTTTCTTGCGTCTGGCGTTTTCAACCAGAATTCGACGCATCGCTTCGGCTGCAGCTCCAAAGAAATGTCCCCGACTCTTCCAATTTCGGACTTTTTCGGAATCGACCAACCGCAGGTAGGCTTCGTGGACCAGAGCCGTCGCCTGAAGAGTTTGACCTGGTCGTTCTTTGGCAAGCTTAGCTGACGCAAGACTGCGGAGTTCTTGGTAGAGCATCGGCAGCAACTGGTGTTGCGCATTGGTGTCGCCGTTCTCGGCCCGAACCAGGATTTCAGTAACGTCTGACATACTTCCAAAATATCGCAATCCAATCTCATTTTTACGGTATGGTTATCAGTTTAACGGTTCCTTGCTGAATCGATTGGTTAGCCAGGGGTTGAAATCAAAAAAATTTCGCGACGCGCCTTGGTCAACTTCTTCCAATATGCCAAACAGTACCATTGAACTTGGCCAGGTTGCACCCTCTCGGCGACGGCCGCCCGATATCAGGGTTTCTGCAGGGCGTTTCAGCGATAGATATGCCTCGTCGTCGTAAGCCCGGGACGTTCGGGGCGCAGACACCAGCAAAACACTAAGACGAACGGCGCCGCTGAAAAACCCCGTCCCCAAAGTTCCTGATTCTCTAGTTTCCGTCGACTACCGCTTAAACTGCGCATGTGCTCTGTGCACATCTGCAGATCTCGGTCGGTCCAACGGGCTTTCACAAGTAAGACACAGTACGCAGTCTGACCTGAACGCATAAAAACGACGATCATCGGCCCGATAGACCGTTCCGTTGCCCTGCTTCTGCCGCATTTCGCTGATTCTATGATTCCAACTACGCCCTTTTCATGGTCCAATCTATGCTCCTTCAATTTGACTCTTGGAGTGGTTGCCTGATCGCGTTTTCTTGCATCATGTGGGCGTGGCACATGTCCGTTGGCAAGCTGACGAGAATGCATAGGCTTCTTCCAACCGAAGTTGGGCAACCCGCCAGCTCGAAGCCAAATCCTCTAAGTGCAGCGGTCTATCAAAGAAAATGAGACCGCTGCGTTGTCGTAAATATGCGGCCGTATTTAAAGTTGCACGTTGGCGCGCCGATCTCAGCAGTCACTTTCCTGCGGCACATCGAGCTGACTCAGCGATCCAGAATGAACCAATGCGCAGCAGCAAACGCCCCCGACCGTATGGATCGAGGGCGTTTAGGTTTTCAACACGTGCGAACTCCTAGAGCTCGACCGCTTCGACTTCGCTGACGAAGCGGTTGGCATCATCGGATAGGAACGACGAGACCACGTTGAACACGGCGTCACTGAAGCCACCAATGTTCAGGATGTCCGCTCGCTCCGGAGCCTGCGTGTTACCGTACGGCTGGATGTCGATGCAAACCAG
>JAGQPC010000966.1 GCA_020426925.1 Planctomycetales bacterium
CGTAGTGGATCTTGCTATGCTAAAGATCCCGTCCGCCAGGAAGTTTAGCAACTTCGACTACCCGGAGATTAGAATGGCACAGACTGCTAGACGTCACCAGCAAAGCGTTTCCGGAAGAAACTCAGCAACGAGCTCCTCATAAAAAGGCATCAGGCGTTGGACATCTGGACGAGTGTGGCTCTTCGTGTATAGATCGAACGGGTTGAACTTTTTCACCCAAGGCAACATTGCCCGATCCTGGTCGTTTAGCAGATGCGTGTAAGCACCTTCGCGATGAAGTGGGTAGAACGAGTGGTACCGGATCATGTACTGCGCTTCTAACGGCAAGTAATCCTTGATGACATGGTACAGGTATTCGTCATGTCCCCACGACATGAGCACGTTGTCCAGACCACAGCCCTCATTATAGATCCCGCATTCGGTTTGATATTCCGGGACATTGCAGTCGGGATTCTCGGCGAAGAATTCCGGGAACACAATTTTGTCAGAGAAGCGGCAGCCAACCGGAAATGTGTCGCCGACGACGGCCCATTGTGGTTCGCCAAAGATACACAGCATCTTGCCCATGTCATGAATGAAACCTGTCAGGATGAACCACCGAGGATGCCCTTGCTCGCGAATGGCTTCTGCCGTTTGGAAGGCATGTTCGATCTGTGGGACGTTTGTATCGGGGTCACTGTCATCGACAAGCGTGTTGAGCACCTCGGTCGCTTCCCAGAGAGTCATCTTGCGTTTCTGTAGCGGAACGTATTCGGCCTGTTTGCTCCGCACAAAGTCCACCGTTTGATGACTATGATTCAGACGATAGAACTCTTTCACGCTGGGGCGAACTTCGGCGCGGTAGTCACGAAACGCTTCCTTCTTTTTGGCTGGATCGGTTGGATTAAATTCAGCAGGGTCAGGATACCGGTTTCGAACGTCGTCCTGCCAATCGTCTAAATCCACAAGCGGTTCATTGGATGGAATTTGATTTTCACCAGTCATGGGTTACTCCTGCGCTAGCTGGGGAGAATTCAAGATTTCTCGTGCTACTTACGATCATTTGGTCATTACTACGTAGCTGACAGGCCGTCCAACGTGCCAGTACTGTCACCAAGCGTTTCCAATGGCGCGCCTGCAATCTGCCCCATTGAAACGAATAGGTTATTCAATGGCGTGTCCTTCGGATAATGGCGTAGCCGCCCCGTTTCAAGCTTGCCACCGCCGCTTCCCGCTAAAACAATCGGCAGGTCATGGTGCGTATGTCGGTTGGCATCGGCAATGCCACTGCCATACAACACGAGGCAATTATCGAGCAGAGTTCCGTCACCCTCTTCGACTGCTTTCAGTTTGTCCAAGAAATACGCAAATTGAGACGACAGAAACTCGTCGATCCTACTGAGGTCCTCGATCTTGTTGGGATCGTTGCGATGGTGCGAGAGGCTGTGATGACCACCGTCGACACCTACCATTCGATAACTTCGATTGCTGCCTGCATTGGCCAGCATGAACGTGCTGACTCGTGTCGAATCGGTTTGGAACGCCAGTGTCATGATGTCGTACATCAGTCGAATGTGCGTTGCCGTTTCGCGCGGTATGCCTTCGGGAACTTGGTAGTCAGGTACTTCATCCGCTGTTGTGGCCTCTCGATCAATTCGCTGTTCGAGTTCCCGCACACTGGTGAGGTATTCGTCCAATTTGCGGCGATCCGTTTTGCCGAGTCGCTTCCTCAACAACGCCGCATCTTCAGCAACCATGTCGAGAATACTCTTGCGATAGCGCTGATTCGCTTTGCCAGACGATCCAAAAAGTCGCTCGAACGCGAGTTTCGGATTGATCTCTTTAGCCATTGGCGTTGTGGGCGTTTTCCACGAAACGTTGGACGAGTAGGCACAGCTATATCCCGAGTCACAGTTACCTCCGTTTCGACTGCGGTCGACACCCAATTCCAACGAAGGCAATTTCGTGCGATTACCAATGCCGTCCGCGATAGCCTGGTCGATCGACATACCGACTCGGATGTCCGCTCCAGCTGTCTTGACCGGTTGAGCGCCTGTTAGGAATGAACTTGCGCAACGAGCATGGTCGCCCGCGCCGTCACCATTTGCTCGCCCGTGGTGCTGCGTAAGTCCTGTGAATACTGTCAACTGGTCCTTGTGAGCAGTCAGAGGTTGCAGTGTTCTGGACAGTTCCCAGTTGGGCCCTTCGCCTTCCGGTTTCCAATTCGGCATGATGGCGCCATTAGGAAAGAAAATGAATGCAGTGCGAATAGGAAACGCTGTATCTGCATGCTCGGCAGCAAATGCCAGCGGGCGCATCGCCTCCAACATGGGCAGCGCCATCGCTGTGCCCATTCCTCGAAGAAATGTTCGTCTTGGTAATTGTTTTTTTCGACTCATTGTTTGTTTTCCTCTTGTTCGCCTCGTCTCATGCGGAACGGTTTGCTGTGCACGATGCCCCGAACGAGTACGGAAAATCGAAAGTCCTCCCGTTGAAGTTCGGAAACGATTTCATCAACAGCGCAAGAATCGGGAAGTGTTAAACCTCGTCCGAGCGCGTAAGTGAGCAACTTCTTGGTAACGAGTTCGGCGAAGTCCAGTTGCCGTTCCTTTAGAATCTGCGCCAGCTCCGCCGGGCCACTGAAAGCTTTGCCGCCGGGCAGCTTTCCACCGGCGTCAACGGGCACTCCTTCCGCTTGATCTCGCCAACGCCCAATCGCATCGAAGTTCTCCAGGCCAAATCCCAGCGGGTCAAGTGTGTTGTGGCACGACGCGCAGGCTGGCATCTCTCGGTGCAGCTTCAACTGTTCACGCATCGTCGTAGCGCCGGACTGCTTGGCTCCTTCTTCGAGCGAAGGAACGTCGGCAGGAGGATCGGGTAATGGAATTCCCAAAATAGTTTCGACGATCCAATTCCCTCGCCGGACCAGCGACGTGCGGTTCGGATTGGACGTGAGTGTCAGAATACTGGCGTGAGTGAGCACACCAACTCGCTGACTACCAGGCAAAGTCACTCGGCGAAACTCTTCGCCTTGGACGCCATCAATTCCGTAATGCTTGGCCAGGCGTTCGTTGAGGAACGTGAAGTCGGCGTCGAGGAAGTCGAGCAAACTTCGGTCCTCTCGAAAGATCGATTTCACGAACAGCTCGGTCTCTCGAACGATGTCTGCTCGCAGCTCTGGCGTGAATTCTGGGAACAACTTTGGATCAGGTTTGACTTCGTCAAGGTTACCCAACGTGAGCCATTGGCTCGCGAAGTTATCCACTAACGCGTTGGCCTTCGGATCATCAAGCATTCGGCCAACCTGTTGGTCCAGCACATCGCGTTTGTGCAGCTCACCGGATCTCGCCAGCTCAAACAGCTCGTCGTCTGGCATCGTGCTCCAGAGGAAATACGATAACCGCGAGGCGAGCTCGAAGTCGCTGAGCTCGTGTTGATTTTGTGCGTTGATTGGATCCGCATCGTATTCCACTCGGAATAAGAAATGTGGAGACACCAAAACGGCCTGCAAGCCAATCTGGATGGCTCGCTCGAATGAATCACCTTGACTTGTTGCCAACTCAACGAGCTTGACCATTCGCTCAACTTCAAATTCATCGACCGGACGACGAAAAGCACGAGGCAATAGTCTCACAAAGATTTCATTCGCGGCTTGGGCGAGCGTGTTTTCCTCGGTCGGCTCGGAGCAAATGAGCCTGCGATGAGCTTCCGAAGCACTCACGTCCATCGGACCTTGGAGCTCGATGAATCGAATGCCAAGATTACGATCACGGTCTGATTCCTGTTCCGCATCGGGCAGGTAGTAGTCGTTGATGAACGCCGCTTCGATGCGGTGCCGACCTTGCTCAAGACGATGGCTGAGTTCGTAGTTTGCTGGCTCGCGATGTCCACGAATCTCATGAACTTTAACCGCTTTACCATCGATCCTGACTTCCATTTTTGCCAGTTCGGGGCCTGCCTGATCTGCAGCGGCTTCGATGCGAATGACGTATTCGCCCGCAGTTCCAATTTCGTGTTCGCTGTACAGCGATCCCTCGGAATACAACAAACGGAACCCGGCGACTTCTTCGCTTGCATTTCCGGTCGACTTCAGCCGGTCACCCGAGACCCGGATCGCTTGCTGACTGAGAGGCGTTGTTTGAATCACTGCGGCAGAGATCTTTTCCGCTGCGTCCACATACTTTTCTAGCAACAATGGCGGCAAGGAAAGCACGTCACCGATATTGCTGAAACCGTAACCCAAATCATCGGAAGGAAAGTCGGCCGCTGGTTTTATGTCGACGCCGAGCAAGTCGCGAACCGTATTGTTGTACTCCGTACGATTGAGACGATGGATCGTCACTCGCCCCGCGTCATCGACCAGCTCGCAATCGACGTGATGTAGCGTTTGGTCAAACCATTTCAATAATGTGTTGCGTTCATCCGGAGACAGCCGCCGATCGTGATCCTCGGGAGGCATCCCGTCGATTCCCAACTGCCGGTAGACGCGTTCCCATTTTTCCCTGTGCCCTAGTATCTGTTCGACGCTGTGCAGCCCGTCTAATGCAACTTCGGCGTCGGCAGAGTCACCTTCGTGACACTCGACGCAGTACTGTTCGACCAATGGCACGATGGTCGCCTGGAAGAACTGGTCGTCAGCCGGTTGCGCGGGCTGCGGGGAGTCGCGAGGTTCGGCTGCGGTCAATTCACAAGACCATGCCGTAGCCAAAAGGAACACAATGAGTGGCGAAATTACGGCTATCGACATAGCGAACCGGGATGACGTTTTTGGCGTTAAGGCACCGAGCCGCAGCCTGATCTGGGCCAGCATACTTTGCCCCTTGGGAAGGTAAATGGGACGGTTATCGCAGCTCGCTATTGAATATACAGGAGCCGCAGGCGGGACCGATTTAGCTTATTGTGGCAATATCTGGACGTCAAGGTCCTCTTATCTTGTGAGGACGGCCAGCGATCGCGAAGCTTTGCCAGTATCGCTGGAGTCAATGATGGGCAAGGCGTCAAGTCTTATGTTAACGTATGCGAGCAGCTGCCTGCCGCCGACTCGCCAGTTTGGAGAACGACGGCTACGGGAAGTACACGACCTGCCCAACATGAGGACTTTATGACAGAAAAGCCGCTGGAAGACCGAGTTCGACACTTGGAGGAGCTGGTGTCGTATCAGGAAAAACTGCTTGAAGATCTTAACGCCATTCTCATAGTGCAGCGAGATGCACATGATGAACTCCAACGAAGATTTGAATTGGAAGTCGGTCGACTGGATGCTCGCTTAGAACGGCAGGCAAATCCGCTTGATCCAAACGAAAAACCACCGCACTATTAGTGCTCGTCAGCTGCCTTTCTCTACGAACCGCCTTTTCTAGATCGATGAACCAAGTTTCTCTTGACAAACGCGACAAGTCTTCCAATTCAGGATCTCGATTCCTTCGATTTCGTCTGAAGGGTCTATTGGCCACGATCACTTTGCTCGCCATGTCACTCGGCATACGCAATGCAATTGTGTCGCGAGCCCAAGCGAGCCTTTTTTCCTTTCCCGGCAAAGACATCCCAAAGCTGTTTCCCGACCCCAAAGTAGTTGAAGAAAACGGGCGGTTTCGCGTGACCTTTCGAACTCGCTATCGCCCAGTTTTCGAGGTCGCGAGAGACATTGGACTCAATCAACCGATCGCGGAACACGACAAGTCCGATGCATTTCAGATCACGTTCGAGAGCTACGAACGAGGTGCACTGGAGGAGCTGATCGAACTTTGGCCCGGCGGTGACCGCCCAACGCCCGATTGCGTGATTAGCGGTAGAGTGTCTGACCAAAATGATCGGGCCGTGGCGGAAGCGACGGTCTCACTTTTTATGAATGGCTCGTGGATCGGCGAGGGAGAAACACGTAAGGATGGAACGTTTTCGGTTCGCCTGGCAAGTTGCGACCAGCGGAACAGCAACCATCAGTGTCTGCTGCGAGTGAAATGGCAAGACGCGTCGCGTGACTGCCAAATGGATAGTCCTACCTTCAACCTGCGGGCAGATGAGACAGAACGGTTGCTGCGTGTGCAGGTTCGAAGATAGAGGTGAACGGTACCGAGCGAGACGAGGACGAAACAAGCAAAAGCGAGGAGCAGCCTATGGTCGTGTGATTCACGGATCTTTGGCAAGGTAAGGTCCACACCAGCCTGCGGATGGTGGTATTTTGCTGCCGCTAGCGGCCGATTTTGGGATGACGCCAGCCGCAATCTGGTAGAATCTACGCGATCTGCGGGTTTTTCTATAGAAATTGGTACTACTTCGCTGTATTCCACGACGGGGACCGTGCTAAATTATCGAGTATTGTATCGTTGTTATCTGGTTGACTTGGACAATCCGTAATGTCGATACTTATGCAAAGTTACGTTGACGACGGTGTCAGCCTGCGTTTCGAAACAGTTTTGAAAGGACAACAAAAATCGACCGCAAACACGTTAGAATTAATGACCAGATTCGCATTTCTCCGATCCGAGTCGTCAGTGAAACTGGCGAACAACTTGGGATCATTAGCACGGACGACGCACTAAGTCGGGCTCGTGAAAATGGCCTGGATCTTGTCGAGGTTGCTCCCAACGAGAAACCTCCCGTGTGTCGCATTATGGACTACGGCAAGTTCAAGTATCAGCAGGGCAAGAAGCAGAATTCTGGAAAGTCTCACCATACGAAGACCAAAGAAATTCGATTGCGTCCCAAAACAGGCAAGCACGATATCGAATTCAAACTAAAGAAGGCTCAAGGTTTTCTACGGGCCAAGGACAAAGTTCAAGTTTCTGTGGTGTTTCGTGGTCGTGAGATTGTCCACGTGGATGAAGGCCAACGCGTGATTGAGGACGTGATTGCCGGACTGCAAGAGTTCGGCAAAGTGGAAACGCCTCCAATGCAGCAAGGGCGAAGAATCGTTTGCACAATTGCGCCTAAGTGATCGAGCCAGTTCATCGCAATTTAGGTCCGCTTTGCTCAGTTGTCGCGAAGCGGCCTATGGCGATGGTTCGTTTCAGTTTTGCATTCATCGCGGTTGGGCCACTTGAGTCTTATGGCTGAAGAAAACGACCTCGCCGATCCCGACAATCAATTCGGCGGTGGCGATTCACGAACGCAGCGCATCACCGAAATGGTCGATGCGTTTCTTTTAGAAAGAGCATCCAACCCAAATGCGTCGGCGCAAGAGTTGCTCGAAAACAACTCGCACTTGATGCCCGAATTGGGACAGATGCTTAGCCGAGTCATGCGAATCGATGCTGCCCGCATGGATGCAGCGACAGCGAAAGCGGCTGAGTTAGCAACTTGCGAAACGACCGATTTTGACGGGCGAGTTGCCAGCGCAGTCGGACTTAATGTTCGCTGTCCTCATTGCTTTCACCAGATCGTCCTGGGAAACGACGATCAACTTGTCAAGATTCGCTGTGCGGGATGCGGCAATTCGTTCGGCTTGGTTGATAACGATGGAGACGATTCCGCGGCCCTGCGAGTGATCGGGAATTTCGAGTGTGTCGAAAGGCTAGGCGCCGGAAGTTTCGGTACCGTATGGAAAGCTCGTGACACCGAACTCGACCGCTTCGTCGCGATTAAAGTTCCTCGAAAAGGAAAACTGGAACCTCGCGAGATGGAGCAATTCGTTCGCGAAGCTCGCGTTACCGCTCAGCTCAATCACGGCGGCATCGTGCGAGTTTATGAAGTCGGCCGTGACGACGATAGTGTGTACATCGTCAGCGACTGGGTTGATGGAGAGCCGCTCACAAAGCGACTCGAATCAGGTTCGCTCGATCACCGTGAGGCAGCAGAGCTGATTACTCGGATCGCGGATGCCCTTGACCACGCTCACGCGGTTGGTGTCGTACATCGAGATTTAAAACCGGCCAACATCATGATGGACAAGGCAGGCTCTCCCTTTGTCACCGATTTTGGATTGGCGAAGCGGCACGCCGGCGATGTAACGATCACGGCGGACGGACACATTCTTGGCACACCGGCCTACATGTCTCCCGAACAGGCGAGCGGACGACCCGATCAGACTGATCGCCGAGCGGATGTGTATTCACTAGGCGTGATTATGTTCGAACTGCTGACGGGCGAGCGACCATTTCGCGGCGACATTTCGCGACTTATCCAAAAGGTCATCAAAAGCGATCCGCCCAGACCTCGCGACTTGCGACGGTCCGTCCCTCGCGACCTGGAAACGATTTGCTTGAAGTGTCTGGAAAAAGATCCTGACCGACGTTACCAAACAGCCGGGGCCCTGCGTGACGATTTGCAGCGTTGGTTGGATGACGAACCTATTTTGGCGCGTCCCATCGGTCGGTTCGAAAAACTGCGCCGTTGGTGTCGCAAGAATCCTGCGATAACCGCCGTCGTCGCCACAGCAATTCTGACATTGGTGCTAACAACCGAGGCCGGAATCAGTGTCGCCAAAACTAGGTCAGCAGGATTAAAAGTCGCTATTGAGGAATTAAACGCGTACGCGCGGCGAGACTCCGCGGAACTGCAAGAGTTGCGGGCATTGGTTCGTGAAGCATCTTATGGAGTGGCATCAGAGGACTTTGATCCCCACAAGTCGTCGAAGCTGGATCGGCTTGTCGAAAAACTGTACGACGACAACGACCGTGCCACTCAGTCCGGTTTGCATCCATTTGCAACGTGGTTCATTTTGGATCAACACGGAACCATGTTGGCGGTTACGCCTGAACGCCACCGAGTTGATGGTCGAGATTTTCACAAAAGAGATTACTTCGCAGGTGCGATGAAACTGAAGGACCACGAGGTTTACACGTCCGCTCCATTCCGATCAGAAAACGATGGACTTGTGAAGTTCTCCTTGGCGGCTCCTCTTTCCATTGCCAACGAGCGTTACGTATTGGCGGCGTCTGTTGCGACCGATTCCACACGGGCAATACAGCGTGAAGAGCGTCTTATGCGAGTGATGTTTCGGTGGACCGCCGTCGCGCTAACTCCATCGGTGGCCTTGGTGACATGGCTCGTCAGTCACGGTGCTTTGGCGTTTTTTCGCCGCGCTTCGGAACCACAAGGGGAAGCATCACAGTGACGGTTAATCGTTGGCGCCAGGCTTTCGCTCGCCGCCGAATCGGAAGCCATCGTCCGTTTGGATAACCCAACGAATCGTTAGCAGGAATTTCTCATCGGCATACGCGACTTCAGCAACGTCGCCATTCTGGAATTCAATCGTTTCCAAGGTGAGCAGCGAAATGCCGCCCACAGATTCGTCGAGCACTCGTGCTTCGATCGGTTCCCCTTTACACGTAACTATCGCGGGCGCGTTGTGCCGGAGCACCCGATGCTCGGCCCGATTGGTTGGGCAGTTCTTGTTTCCGGCTAAGTCCCCAGCGAGCAGGTGAAGCAACTGAGATG
>JAGQPC010000967.1 GCA_020426925.1 Planctomycetales bacterium
GCGTCTACCATTCCAAGGCGCTCGTTCTCGCGTGCGCCGAATTAAACATTCATCTGCTCCACCGTCCGCCGCGAGATCCGGCTCCCGGAGGACTGATCGAACGCGTCATTCAAACGGTTCAGCATCAGTTCGAAAGCGAGATCCGCGCCAGCAACACGGTAACGCTAACGGAACTGAATCGGTTCTTCCAAGCTTGGCTGAGCGAACAGTATCACGCCACCACGCACAGCGCGACGCAAGAAACTCCGAAGTATCGGTTTGACGAAAAGACGCGGTTTCGCCGCCACGTCGATTTGGCCAAGGTGCTCGAACTGTTCGCCGTGCGGCAGCAGAGAAAGGTCGACATGACCTTCTGCGATGTGCGAATCAACGATCACTATTTCGCGGTCGACGTGAAGTACCGAGGCGACACGGTTCTCGTGCAATACGATCCGTTTTCGCCGCTAAAGGAAGTGCGGCTGTTTTCGCCGGAAGGCCAGTTCTTGCAGGTCGCTCATCTGTACGAACGCGAAAAAGGTGATCACCAGCAACAGAAAACAGACGCCCACAAAAACGAAACGCCGCTGGACCACGAGTATCTCAAGATGCTTCAGCAGCGACACCGGCAGAAACAAAAAGAACAAGCCCAACGAGGACTCGATTACACCGCCGCGCAAAGCCGCAACGTCTGGTCGTTCACGCAGTTCGCGGCCAAGTTCGCCAAATTGCTGGGCCGCAAAGGAGGTGCCTCCGCACTGAGCACCCAAGAAATCGAACTGCTCGGCCAAGTGCATCGCAACCACCCGCGCGTCAACGAACCGCTCACCGAAACCGCCTTCCAGCTCGCCGAACAGAAAACGATTCCCGTCATCGTGTTTCATCTGCAACAGCTTCTTACCGAAAGGAACTCTTAAAAGTACCAGCAACATTTTAAATTGAAGACGCAGCCGTTTTCGGAGCACGCCGCCGCCAGCTCTTTATGGATCGACGACCGCATGCAAGAAGGATTGGCGCGGCTCCACTATCTCGTCGATTCGGCCACACTAGGACTCGTTACTGGACCCAGCGGCGCAGGAAAGTCGACGCTGCTCAAGCGATTCTTGCACGACGTGCCGCGACAACAATGCGAAACCGTCTATTGTCATCTGACGCACCTGAAGTCGACCGGTCTGATGAAGACGCTCATTTCGCAGTTGGGAGAAAATCCTCAGTGGGGCAAAGAACGTCTGTTCCAGCAGATTCTCGATCGAGCCGCCCGCAGCGAAAGCACACTGCTGATCATCATCGACGAAGCGCATCTGCTCGATGGCGAGACTCTCACCGACTTACGACTGCTGGTCAGTTCCGCTATCGATGCCGGGCCGCCGCTGAAGCTGTTGCTCGTCGGACAACTGTGTTGTTTCAACTGTTGCAGGCAGGGTGCCAATGGCGGTACGCTGAGAATATGGAAACGCAACCCATTATCAACGAGAATGATTATCGCGGTGAATGGATCGCACTTGATCCAGATACGTACGAAGTGATCAGCCACGATCCAACGCTCAAAAAGGCTTTGGATGATGCCAAGCGACACGGTGTGTCGCAGCCGTTGATGCATAGCGTGCCGAAGTCTGACGGCTACTTCGTTGGTGGGAGCACAATGATCGGTGCATGAAGTACCCGTACCAGCATGTGCGGTGTGGCGACTCGATACGATACTTGCCGCTTGTGCCGGTAACTCTTAGTAGTTCTGGCACTTCGATACGGACGCTGGCTTTGGTCGACTCTGGAGCTGAAGACAATGTGTTTCGCATGGACGTTGCCGAGCAGCTGGGGTTGAATCTCACCGGTGCAAGCGAAGTTGTAATTCTGGGCTACGACGGGCAAGATGCCGAAGCGTACCGAGTGATGGTTAGCTTTGAATTAGGCAACCATCAATGGGACGCTCCAGTCATCTTCTCGCCGGCCGTTGCTGGACGCGACCTGCTCGGTCAAATTGGTTTCTTTGCGTTTTTCACTGTGACCTTCGACTACACCGGCAGGACGATGAACATTCTCCGGCCGCGAGTTTAATGACGCGCTCGCCTAACGTACCAAATCGTGTCACCCTTCCACTATGCTTGACGAAACATTTGTCGTTCCTGAATCAGTAGCAGGCCTGTCAATTGATGTTTCTGAATTCTCCGACGGCGATTCATTATTCAGCCGCACTGAGCTGCTTACTCGCATCGACGATTTGATAGAACAGTTGCTTGACGATCCAACCATGGAGATGCCCGTCAGTATGCTCAAGGCTCTGGAAATTGGTTGGAAGAGTCAGCTAGAAGAAGGCTAGCCGCCGCGACAATGCAGAAGACGATTCCTGGTCGCTTGATGGATGTCTACGTGCACGGATTCGTGACGCCGTTTGCCCCGATCATCCTGCTCTACGTTGCGTTCTCCATGTCCAAGCTTGCTTTCTTTGCGGTCTCGCTGATCATTATGTCGCCAATGTTGGTAGCAGTCGTCTTGATGGATACAATCGGTGTCAACTTTGGGCTCAGACAGAATCAGCGTTAGTCTGCAGGCCGCTTACCTCCGGAGAGTGAGCGATGAAGCTTAGATTGCGATTTAGCCTTGGCTCCATGCTGCTGCTTGTCGGCTTCGTTGGCGTTGTGGCTGGCCTGCGAGCACAAGCCAACAGTCGGAACAACCAGGCCATCATGACTTTGCGAGACCTCGGTGGCCAACTCGACCTCCCGCCGTCAAGTCTGTCGAGTTGGCTTATCGGAAGTTCGACACCGCTTGAAGAAGTTTCGTTCTTAGGCCCACAAGTTGGTGACGAGGCCATCGACGACATCATCGAAGCCAACTCAGTTCTCAACGTAAATCGGCTTGTGTTTACTGAAACGAGACTCTCGACGAACGGCGAACAGCTGTTGCGTCGAAAACTCCCGAGCGTCGAAATTGAAGTGATCACGCCCGTATTCGTGCCCATCAATGCACCGCCGCTACAACGCTAAAGGTTGCTGATGGCACTTCTCAGACAACGTTTGGTTTACAGGCTCTGCGCTAGTCCGATCGCGGTGTAAGCGCGCTCCAGGACGGTTATT
>JAGQPC010000968.1 GCA_020426925.1 Planctomycetales bacterium
ACCAACAAGTACGCCGAAGGTTATCCCGGACGACGATATTACGGTGGCTGTGAGCACGTCGATGTTGTGGAAAACCTCGCTCGAGATCGAGCCAAACAGCTGTTCGGTGCTGAGCACGCCAATGTCCAGCCTCATGCCGGATCTCAGGCGAACATGGCTGTCTATCTGACGGTACTCAATCCCGGCGACGCCGTGTTGGGATTGGACCTCGCACACGGAGGACACCTCACGCACGGAATGCGCTTGAACGTTTCCGGGATACTCTACGACTTTCACAGCTACGGCGTCACGAAGGACGATCATCGTATCGACTTTGACCAAGTGGCTGCGTTAGCAAAGGAACACAAGCCGAAACTGATCGTCGCCGGAGCAAGCGCCTATCCTCGCGAAATTCCGCACGACAAGTTTGCGGAAATCGCGGAATCGGTTGGAGCTAAACTGTTCGTCGACATGGCGCACTACGCAGGATTGGTCGCTGCCGGATTGCACAACAGTCCGGTTCCGGTTGCTGACTTTGTCACGACGACTGTGCATAAAACGCTTCGAGGTCCGCGTGCCGGTCTCTGCCTGTGCAAGCAAGAATACGCCAAAGATCTTGACCGCAGCGTGTTTCCTGGCACTCAAGGTGGGCCGCTGATGCACGTCATCGCAGGCAAAGCGGTCTGTTTCGGCGAGGCGCTCAAAGATGACTTCAAAGTCTACGCTCAGAACATTATCGATAACGCAAAGACGCTCGCCGAAGTCTTGCTGGCCGGTGGCCTGAAGCTGGTTAGCGGCGGAACCGACAACCACTTGCTGCTGGTCGATGTAACGCCGCTTGGTATCGGCGGGAAACTTGCAGAAGAAGCACTCGACAGGTGTGCAATCACTGTCAACAAAAACATGATCCCATATGATGAGCGAAAACCAGTCGATCCATCAGGAATTCGAATCGGCACGCCAGCATTGACCACTCGAGGCATGGGCACTGACCAGATGACGCAGATTGGCAACTGGATCTTGGGCGCTCTGCGGTCGGCGGACGACGAGTCAAAACTAGCACAGATTCGGAGCGAAGTTGTGCAGCTATGTCAAGACTTTCCCGTGCCCGCCGAAGCGTTGGCAACGGTGTAGTTGATCGACAACGGAATCAAGAACACACAGTAGAAGGACCGCCATGACACCTCGAATTCTTATTGTTGACGACAATCAGGCTAACGCAGAGCTGTTGGAAGCGTACTTAGTGGAACTCGATTGCGAACTGGAATTTGCGGTCGACGGAGACGACGCGTTGGCGAAAGTTGAATCCTTCAAACCCGACCTGATTCTGCTCGACGTCATGATGCCG
>JAGQPC010000969.1 GCA_020426925.1 Planctomycetales bacterium
AAGAGCCAGTCGCGAAGTTTGTAGTTCACGGCCGGCGTTCCGACACCGCTTGATCGCAAGTCGGCTGAGATCTTCTGTTTGAATGCCGCGGTATCTGTTCCGTCGTAAGAGCCAGAATTCACAGCGACGCCGAGGCCAGTAAAAACTTCTTTTCCGGCGAGCACGCTATCGCGATCGACATCATTTGAATCACCCGGATCGACGACAGCGACGATTGGAATCTCAAACTGTTCCGCAAATTCAAAGTCGCGAGTGTCGTGCGCCGGAACTGCCATGATGGCTCCGGTTCCGTAGCTGATGAGCACGTAGTCAGCAACCCAAATCGGAACCTTGCCGCCGTTGACCGGATTAATTGCGTAGGAACCGGTGAACACGCCCGTCTTCTCTTTGACCAATTCCGTTCGCTCAAGGTCGCTTTTGCTTGCGGCTTTTTCACAATAAGAGTTGACCGCGTCGGATTGTTCCGGGGATGTCAGTCGAGAAACGAACGGATGCTCAGGAGCGATTACCATGTAGGTTGCGCCGAACAGCGTATCGGGACGAGTCGTATAAATCCGAAGTACGTCGTCGCTCGGTTGTTTCGGCCAACCGCTGGCTGAACGTTCTGCTTTCCACTCGTCGAACTCGGATTCGTTCCCGATGAAAAAGTCAACTTCCGCACCTTCGCTACGCCCGATCCAGTTGCGTTGCAGACTCTTGATCCCTTCCGACCAATCGAGCCCATCGAGTCCTTTTTCTAAACGATCCGCATAAACCGTGATGCGAAGCATCCATTGTCTGAGCGGAATTCGCTGCACCGGATGGCCGCCACGTTCACTCTTGCCATCAATAACTTCTTCATTCGCCAACACTGTCCCCAAACCGGGGCACCAGTTCACCAGCGCGTCCGACTGAAACGCAAGTCGATGAGCGTCTTGAAATTCGCGAACAGCATCTTCGCCAGCGTTGGTTACATTATCGGGAATTGGCAAGTCGCTGATGGGCCGCCCTTTTTGCTGCTCATCCTCAAACCAGGTGTCATATAAAACCAAAAAGATCCATTGTGTCCAACGAAAATAGTCGACGTCGGTCGTCGCGATTTCGCGGTCCCAGTCGTAGCTAAATCCGAGCGACTTTAGCTGGCGACGAAACGTATCGATATTCTTTTCGGTTTGAATCCGCGGTGGAGTGTTCGTTTTGATCGCGTGCTCTTCTGCCGGAAGGCCGAACGAGTCAAAACCCATGGGGTGCAGAACATCGTAGTCCTTCATACGGAAGTAACGACTGACAATATCGGTCGCCGTGTAGCCTTCCGGATGTCCGACGTGCAGGCCATCGCCGCTGGGATAGGGAAACATGTCCAGAGCGTAAAGCTTCTTGCTAGGATCGCGAGGGCGATCCGGCGCGGCAAAAGTCTTGCAAGTTTCCCAGTAGGATTGCCATTTTGGCTCGATTTCTGCGGGATTGTATCGTGGCATTGAATTTAAACTTCTACGGTTAAAAAAATAAGCCAAACTATCGAATTAGGGCCGACGATTGATCGAAGCGGCGATCACGACCGAACCTTTTGCTGAGCCTCGGTCAATGATACATTGTCAAACTTCGATCCCACTCGTGTAGTTGCCTCCCAGCGAACGAATTACGATAGACAAATCTATGCTGTTTGGACACCGCAATCTGATTCTTGCAGAAGTTGAACAGGACCATATGCGCGTGGCCGGCAGGTTCAACGCGAAAGTGATGGATTTCATTCGTCCGCACGTGCTTCCAGGAGTCACGACCGGCGAACTCGATCGGATGATCGAAGAATTCACTCGAGACCACGGACACGGTCTGGCATGCCTGGGTTATCAGGGATACCCGAAAAGTTCATGCATCAGCGTGAACGAGGTAGTCTGCCACGGAATTCCAGATGACTATGTGTTAAAGGAAGGCGACATAGCCAACATTGATGTCACTTCTATCGTCGATGGTTGGTATGGCGATCAGTCCGAAACGTTCCTGATCGGTCAAGTCAGCGAAGAAGCTCGCCGCGTCACGCAATGTGCGTTTGACTGCCTGCATCTTGCCATCGACGCGGTCTTTCCTGGATGTCGAGTTGCAGAAATCGGCAAGGCCATCATGAAGGAAGCGCAGCTGGCGAGATTCTCTGTCGTGCGAGAATACGTTGGTCATGGCATCGGTCGCCGATTTCACCAAGATCCATCAGTCCCACACTATCCAAGCCGCCAGTCACACACCGACATTCTCGAACCTGGAATGTGCTTCACGATCGAACCGATGATCAATGAGGGCGTACGCAATACCGTGCAAGACGAGTTTGATGGCTGGACAGTTCGCACAAAAGACGGGAAGCTGTCTGCTCAGTTTGAGCACACGATATTGATGACCGATTCTGGCCCCGAGATTTTGACTCCTACAGAAGATGGTCCACAAAAAGGCCATCGTTTCTAAACTTGGCGAACGTCCGTTCAGCACATCAGCGACGGAAAAGATTCAACAGATCTTTGCCCTTGTCCAGCACGTCAGATGGCGCGCCGATGCGAGACGCAATATGGCTCTTGAGCATACCGATTTCGCGATCACCTAGTTCGAGCTTCTTCAGTACTTCACCGTGCTTCGCCACAAGCTTTTGCTCGACCTTTGCGATTTGCCGATCGATCTCCGCATCAGCTTTCTGCTCGAGCTGTTTTTCTCGCGCGGCAAGTTCACTCTTTAGCATGGCGTTCATTCCTGCAGCCAACTGCGGCCCCAAGTTTGAACGAAGCTTCAACTTTGGTTTTTTCACCGTGCCGCCGATTTTAACAGTCGCGCGAATCGACTGAATCGAGTCAAACGCCGAATCTGCGTTGGCTGCGAGGATTTCTTTTGAATACGCCTGCTTCAGCTGCGGCGTGACCTTCACATTGTCTTGCTGAAAATTGATTGTGCCCGCCACAGCTTCATCGCGAAGCATGACATCGATGCGAACCTGCGCCTTGCCGGGCGAGACGTCAACTGCCAGCTTGCCTGGATCGCCTAACGATCGAGCGGATTGTGTCAGAGCCGGAATATCTACGATAAAGTGCTCAGTTGGTTGTTCGCCTCTGCGATCAAGAATTGCATTCGCGACCAATTCGATCGCTCCGCTTGAATTGATGACAACAGTCGCTGGGTGCTGGTGACGCTTGGGTTGATGCGTGATGTCTTTCACGTACCCGTCGAACGTGAATTCCTTACCATCGACTGTTCCACCTCCGTCTACGAGCAACTTGCGAACGAGGACATCTGGAACCCCCACCATGCACGGAAAAATTACGTTCCGGCCACGCGATGCCGGCTCGACTGATTGCGGTGATTCGCCTGAAGACACGACGCCCCGAGTCCACTGAATCCAACCAAGCGCCGTGGAAATCTTCTCATGCAATTCCGGGCCAAGTAGATAATCACTAAGCTGGTCGCCATCGATCCCTTTGAACTTCAGTGTTTGCTTGACCTTGTCGAGGTCATGCTGTTTCGCGTTTTCGATTGCGATGCGGTCTTGTGCGATCTGCTGTTTCAGTCGACCAAGTTCTGACTTCATGGACGAAGCGTCTCGCCGAAGTCGATCGGCTTCCTGCAAGGTAGCTTGAATTTTGTCCAAGTGATCGAGCGGCCGATCAGCCATTGCTTCGACTTGCTTAGCCAGTTGCTTGCCACGACGCGACAGGTCTTCAGCGCGCTGCTCGATCGCGTCATACTCCTTGGGCCAGCGGTCTTCCAGCTCTTTGGCGAGACGGATCGAGACAAACTCCTGCTCCGCTCTTTCTTCCATTCGGTCAAGCGACTTGTCGAGCCACTGTTCCCCTAGGTCGCCATATTTCTCGAAGACGCTTGGGCCGGTCTTCTCGTTCTTTTCTTCGGCGTCAGCGAGCTGCCCGCTGTCTGCACGTCCTGTATGAAATCGAAGTCCGGATAGGCGACCTTCACTAACGACTAGCCTCTTCTTCAGCGCCGAACTCGTTTCCACGTCAAAGGACGCGTGCGCGATCTCGAGCATGTTCTTCATCGGCGAATTGGGGTTAGCTACCGCGATCTGGTCGATGTCGATCCGCGACTTGGTCAACAGCGTGCGCACGGAGCCGATTTCGACCCTCGCACCGACAGCTGCTTGGCCCGAATAGATCATGCCAATCTTCAACACTGGATTGAGCAGAGCCCACGCGATGCCAACGATCAGGGCGAGCACAAACACTCGCGTTGCGACGTAGCTCCAGCGAATCATTGGCGTCTCCAGTCTACGACAACATCTGAAGGCAACTGCGAATGGCCTTCGACCGGTAAAGTTGACGCTCTCCTTCGTCGCGCCGTGGGAAGAAGGTGCGGCGTTGGAATCGGAGTCGTTGCCTTCGGTTCATCGACCGGTTCTTCCGGTGAACCGCTATGGCTTGGCTTACGACGCCTAAAACGCTTTGCGAGCGCCGATTTTGTCGCGCCGTAGTAGCGTTCAAAAATCATTTCGGACAGGTGGAAGGCTGGATAGAACAGAGCAATGCCCAGCAGAAGCCCACCCAGCACGACCGTATTATTGAGCGATGTCCATGGAACAAGTGGCGAATCGTACAGCCGAGACATCACCGAATACACGCTTGCGTTGCCCAGAACTCGCACGCCAATACCGTGCAGCAAAGGATCGAGTTGAGTCGCGCAGGCCGAAACGCAAAAGATCGTCAGCAACCCAGCGCCCAAATTCGTCTTGAATGCAAACAATAGCACCGTTAGGCAAGCGGCAACTAAGTTCCCCTTCGGAATCAAACCAATCATCATTCCCAAAGCGACGCCAAACGCCAGTTGCCGCGGCGTGTCATCTTTAGTGAAGAGCTTGTAGAGGTACTGAAACGGGTGCAGAAACGACAGGTTCATGGTTGGCCCGCGTTGTTTCTCGAAGTAATTGATTAGAAGTGTGGATCGGTCGCGAATTCGCTTCCTCATCGCAGTTTTGCCGCGGGACTTTAGACGAACACGGAATCAACGACGAGATCAGCTCAAAAGCAATCGACACAACCGCTATCTTCGTCACGCGATACCCGCCAACTTGATCCATTTTCTCTATTTGCCCTTAAGTTGAATTCCTGCGAATCGGACTGAGGTTATTGTTGGTTTAGGAGCGAGCAACGCTCGTTCTGACAACTAGGGCTTTCTCACCCCCCCGTGTGAGGTGGGGTCAGTCTCTCGGCTGGCCTCACCTTTTTTCTTGCGCGGAAAGAAGCTGAACCGCACCCAGGACACGGTCTCCATCGCAAGTCACTTGCTGCCAATCCTCGCTGGATAAGCAAAACCAGTTGCTCGTTAGCGCCTGGATTTTGTGCTGTCAAAGCGTTAAAAGAAACCTCGCGCACCTGCAGTCGATTAATCAAAAGGAGATCTCATGGCCACCGTAACTCGCAGCTATTCCGACAGCGTTGCTTCGTTTCTTTCCAAACCCAAGCAACTGCTAATCAACGGCCAATGGTCTCCTGCTAGCGACGGTACCACTTTCGACGTGATCAATCCGTCCACAACCGAAACCATCGCACAGGTCGCGCACGGCAAGGGGGCTGACATTGCGGCCGCAGTTAAAAGCGCGCGAGAAGCGTTTGAAAATGGCCCTTGGTCAAGAATGACTCCGTCGCAGCGAGGCAAACTGATTTGGAAAATCGGCGATCTCATTGAAAAGCACAACGACGAGTTGGCGGAACTTGAAACACTGGACAACGGCAAGCCGTTCGGTGTCGCCAAGGTTGCCGACGTTCCGTTGGCGTCAGACATTTTTCGCTACATGGCCGGTTGGACCACGAAAATCGAAGGTCACACGATTCCGATCACCGTGCCGTACGCGCCCGGCGCGAACTTCCATGCGTATACGCTTCGCGAACCTGTTGGCGTTGTCGGTCAGATTATTCCATGGAACTTCCCGTTACTGATGGCTGCATGGAAGTTGGCGCCAGTCCTTGCGTGTGGTTGCACGGTCGTGTTGAAGCCGGCTGAACAAACTCCGCTAACCGCGTTGCGTCTGGCAGAACTCATCCAAGAAGCTGGAATACCCGATGGCGTCGTTAACGTTGTCACGGGCTACGGCGATGCAGGAGCGGCGT
>JAGQPC010000970.1 GCA_020426925.1 Planctomycetales bacterium
AGTTCCTGTGGCGACGCGACGGGAATTGAACGGCGTTCCGTCGTGAGCACCGTCGCAATGTACGGAGGTAGCTGAAGATCGTTCAAATCCGAGTAGATGATTGCGGTTCGCGGACCATACAGGTTGGCATTGATCAGTTCATCGCGAAGCTGTTCAACGCGGTCGGCATCGTCGTCAAATGCGACGACGTGGTAATTGGATTCAGTTAAAAACGCCTTGACGAGCGAACCATCCTCGATCCCAACGACGATGGCCAGCCCACGTCGCGACGAAGCGTGCGAAACGATCGCAGCAGCTTGCCGCTTGGCTTCATTATTTTGCACCAAAGTTTTGTTCGGACGCTTCCATCGCTTCACGTCGGCCGTGTCTCTTTCCTCCGTTGCGAAGCAGTAGATTATTCCTTCGCGCGTAGAAACAAGCATGCATTGATCGGTAGCGAGCGCCGAGTGGATGGTTCCGTCGACGCCTTCGATTGGAGCATCAAAGTCAATTGTGCGTTGTCCCGCAACGATCTTTCGACTAACGCCAGACGTGCCATTGCCCTTGTGTAGCCGGTCTTCGTGCTCTTGTTGATTGACAACGTCATCGAACGTCAATGTTCCTCGCCGAATCGCTTTTGCCACGGCAGGATCTATTGCTGCAAACCATCCGCCAGGAAAACGTCCCGGCGACGGCAACTTGAAATCGATCAGATCGCCGGTGTTTTTATTCAGCCGAGCAGGATACGCGGTAGAGCACGGAACAATCAGTTCGTCGCCGTTGACAACTAAGTAACCCTGCGGCGCGACGCCACCGATGGCTTGCGTGTTGTGAGGTTGCGTTCCGTACAGATAACCGAGTCGATCATTTCGCCAAATGACTTCGCCCGATGTGATGTCGACGGCATAGACAAAGACGCCTTCGAATGGCCAGACACCAGCCGCGAAATAGACACGGTCGCCGTCAATAACCGGTCCGCCTCGAACAGGCCACATCGAGATCATTCGGCGATTGCCGAGCACTCGCCGATCGCTTGGGACGGCTTGAAGTTTCCAATTAAGTCGCCCGGTTTCGAGATCCACGCAATACATGTTCCCGTCGTCGGACCCGAAACAGACTAATGTATTCCACACGGCCGGAGCCAATCGAACTGGACCGTTCGTGTGATAAACCCAATTCTCTTCGCCTGTGTTGACATCGTACGAAGTCACGGAATCGGTAACCGACGATGCGATGATCACGTGGCCTCTCGCAATAATCGGCTCATGGCCCGCATCAAATTGCAAACGCCCGCTGTGGAACGCCGGCGAAACAGGCGGCAACTCGCGAATCCATTGCAGCTGAAGCGGTTCTGGCAGCGACGATTCGGCGACTCCGGTACGCCCCGCATCTTTCCGCCACATGGGCCAATCTTCTGCAACTGCGGCAGTTGAGATTATCGCGACTAGGATCAGGCTTAACAAATGTCTCATTGAATATTCCCAAGTCTGCGTGTCGTGCGCCGAACGCAAAAGTGTTGCGAATCATATCAGTCCTTGAGCAGGCCCCGCATTGTATCACGTGAAGATCTGCAACAGACACGTCGCCCCGCATCAGTCGGAGCTTGAGCCGATAAAAACAGTGGAAGACTCGCCGCCGCGAAATAAATACGCGAAATCCCAAAAGACAGGGTAAGCAGGATGTCCATCCCCAATGCAAAGTCCGGTGACGGAGACAGATGACCAGCAAAGTTCCCGCACGTGATTCAGTACCGCATCACGCAAGAAACAAAACTTTGGACTGTCTATCCGTTTTGGCAGCGGGCCGCTGCTTTCGTCGCCTCGATATTCCAACCGAGACTTGATGGTTGCGACCGTTTTTTCCGTGCTTTCAGTGTGAATTTCATCGACAGTGGCTTCTTCGCCAAGAGCTGCCATGACAATGGCTTCGACGTCCGCATCGTGCGCGTGCTTTGCGGAGTATGAGCGCAAGAACACTTGGTAGTTGTAACCGTAGAGAAGACGCTCAAGTTTCCGTAGCTCGGCGTCCATGGGGCAATCCAGCAACCACAAGCCTGCGAGTCTTCATGTAGTGGAAGTTGCTAAACTTCCTCGCCGTGAACCCGCTTCAGGGATCTTTAGCAAGATCCACTACGGCTTCCGGACGACAACGAACGCAACGACACGAACTCTCGCTCACATGCCGATCAATTATTTACGGAAACGCAAAAGGTAATTCTCTTTCAGCTCCGGTAATTTAATTTCTTCAACGAAGCGGAATCCGGCGTCGACGATCTCTTGTTGGAAGACCTCTTTGCCCGCTCGTACATGCCCCATGATGAACTCTCGAGACTCGCCCGGGATCCGTTCAAAGTCGATCACGATCAAAGTTCCGTTTGGCTTAAGTGCTCGGTGCAGAGTTTCAATGGTTAATTGTGGAAACTCGAAATGATGGTATGTGTCGCAAATGAAAGCGACGTCGACCGAATTGGCTGGAAGACGCGCGGCATCTTCGGGACACAAAACTGTTGAGATGTTCTGGACGCCGGCTTCTCGAGATTTGCTATTGATGTGCTCCAAAAATCGGGGCGAGATGTCGACTGAATAGACCCATCCTTTTTCGCCAACGGCATTTGCGAACAACCGGCTGTAAAATCCTGTGCCCGCGCCGATGTCAGCGACCGTGTTGCCAGGCTTGATCGCGCAGGCTGCCAAGACTTTTTCGCGAGCCGAAAAGACTTCGCGGCTTTCGATTTCAAAACGGCCAAGCCATTCGGAGGCGTCGAGTTGCGGGTCTTTGAACCGATCATTGATTCCAGGGCTAACGCTTTTCGGTTCTGCGTTTTTCTTGGTGATGTAAGCGACTGCGATCTGTTCGTAAGCGGGCGTTCGCAAGCCGACCGTTTTCGCTTCGTCACGAGCAGCATCTAGGCCAAGTCCGTCGTTAAGAACTCGATGAGCCATCCAAATTGCGCCGACGCGATTCGCCGAGCCGCAATGGAGCATGACCGGCGATTCTTGCGACTTTGCCAACAGCTGCAAAGACTTGTCAAACACATCGTCGGTCAGCGTTTCAGGCTCTCGAAACGCGATTCGGTGGAACGCGAGTCCCAAATCTTCCACGGTTGCAGGTTCGTCCCAATCGACCTCGCCGTCCTCGCGTAATGTAATGACCGTCTTGATGCCTCGCTGCTTAGCTTCGGCAAGGTCTTCGGCGGAAGGTTGACCACAAAGCAGGACCGGACCGAACGAGTGAACGTTCTTGGTTGATCCTAATTTGGTTTCTTTGATCGTTGGCTTTACGTTCGCTTCCTGCGCGACCAACGCGGGTGCAAGTGTCAGGTGTAGCAGTAGCAGGGCGACGCACGTAATGTTTTTCATGTGTGTGTTCTTTGCAGATTGGACTTCGCTGTTCGGTTGCGAACTATTGTAGACGGATAGCAGCTACGCCAACAGGGATTGTGGGTCTCGCGCCGCTTGCGGATCTATTCATCTTTGCCAGGAATCATTTTTCGGTTCACCAACCAACTAAGGCATGCGTCGCTCCATTGCTCCGTACCAACGTGCCCCTTCGCCAACCCAAGTCCGTGTCTTCCTTTTTCGTAAATGTGAAGTTCGGCGGGAACTCCGGCCTTGCGCAGAGCCATGTAAAAGGCGACGCTGTTTTCGGGTGGCACACCACTGTCTTCGTTCGTGTGAAACATGAACGTTGGCGGCGTTTTGTCCGTTACCTGCTTTTCATTTGATAGACTTTCGACAAGTGCCTTATCTGGAGATTCGCCGATTAGGTTTCGTTGCGATCCGCGGTGCGTGAACTCTTGATCGAACGCAACCACTGGATAGCACAGCACGGCAAAATCGGGGCGACAGCTGACTTTGGAGATTTCATCATCGACCGGAGGATCGCGGTCGAAATGCGTAGCAACCGTCGATGCAAGATGGCCGCCCGCGGAAAAGCCGAGCACTCCGATTCGATTCGGATCGATCTGCGACGACTCGGCGTTGTATCGCACGATCCGAATAGCTCGCTGCGCGTCTTGGATAGGCGCCGGATGGCCGTATCCTTTTCCCCGATGTCGATAGTTGCAGATAAATGCAGAGATCCCATGCGAGTTCAGCCACTGCGCGATCTGGTGGCCTTCATGGTCCATCGCCAGATTTCCGTATCCGCCACCAGGACAAATTACGATTGCCGCGCCTGTGTTATTGTCTGCCGCCGCTGGATAGTTCAGAAGCGTAGGCTTATCATTTTCCGACGTACCTTTTGCATCCGGTGCACCGTCGGGCCACAACAACTGCATCGTTGATTCTGCGTTCGCCCCGGAAGCCAGAATTGCCAGTAACAAGATCCCGATCGAGATTGGTCTGCACATGTCGTTTACCGTAGTGGTTGGTGTAGAAACGCGACGCATTTGAATTTTCCAGATTATTGACCAATCGGCTCGTCGGAACAAGCAACGGGCATTCCTGCTGAAAAAAATAGTTTCACTTGCGATCCGAATGATGAATATTTTTCAACGCCAACTTGTATTTCGATTCGCATCGGTCATCACAACCACCGTTGTCTTCCCGTCGGTTGCCGTTCATGCGCACGAAGTCATTTACGACTCGCCACGCATGTACCACTTGCGAGCGGACGGGCCACGGGAATGGAGTGATTTTCCAGAACGTGCCGACGCGACGAATGTTAGTGTAGACTTTGACGCGACGGAAAAATCTGCGCGGTGCGCGCTGCGGATTCGGCAGCAGGACGTGAAGCAAACGTGGAATGTTACTCTCAATGAAAAGAAGTTAGGGGCATTGCGCATCGACGAAAACGACATGGTTGTCTACTTCGAAATTCCAGCCGGAACGGTCGTCGACGGAAAAAACACACTCCGAAT
>JAGQPC010000971.1 GCA_020426925.1 Planctomycetales bacterium
GAGCTCGCATGTCCGCCGTTGAAGGCGCTGCTGCATATCATGGCGTACGGAGAATTCGACGGAAAAGCGGTTAGCGATCCTAGCATTCGTTCCATGTTTACGCGAGAAGCTCTCTTTGCCAGCGACTGGTATCAGGAACGACTGGAAACAAAGCAGATCGTCGACCGTCAACGTTGTGAACGTAACTTGGAGTATCTGAGATCTCGCTGCGAAGAACTGGTTCCGGAAACCGTGAAGCAGTTGGGGCTAGCCGATCGAATCGCGACAGTCGAAGCGGAACTCGCCGTAGTCAATCGTGACGACTTTGTAGACGGCTTGCGAGGAATGTTGGGGGCCGACCCGGCAGTGCTGAATATCGGCTGGCGCCCGGCAGCCTGCGCTGACGTGGCGGTCATGCATTAGCTTGTCGATCCAATCGCAGATCGATAGACTGCGAAAATGGAAAACGAAAATTCACCTGCAGACATCGACCTTTCTGTCACGATTGGCCGCTTGACCTTACCTAACCCCATCTTGGTGGCGTCGGGCACGTTTGGATACGCCCGCGAAATGGCTCGACTTGTCGACTTGTCTCGGCTTGGTGGGGTGGTACCTAAAACCGTCACGCGCGAACCGAGACCGGGCAACGCTCCGTGGCGAACTCTGGAGACGGCGGCCGGAATGCTCAATTCGATCGGACTCGATAACGATGGGATCGACGCGTTCTTGCAGCATCATTTGCCGTACTTGCAAACGATTGGCTGCCCGACCATCGTCAGCATCGCTGGCCGCGGCGTCGACGATTTCGAACAGATGGCCGCACAATTGGATTCGAGTAACGGTGTCGGCGCGATCGAACTTAACGTTTCGTGCCCTAACGTCTCGGGAGGCGTCGACTTTGGCACGGACCCAGAAATGTGCCGAGAAGTTGTAAACCGCGTTTGCTCTGCGACCGACTTGCCGATTCTGGCAAAGCTGACGCCCAACGTGACTCGCGTTGCTGAAATTGCACAAGCCGCGGCGGACGGCGGCGCGCACGGCCTGTCAGTAATCAATACGGTCCTTGGCATGGCTGTTGATTGGCGACGAAAGCGGCCTCTGCTGGGAAACGGAATGGGCGGATTGAGCGGGCCCGCAATCAAGCCCATCGCATTGCGGTGCGTCTATCAGGTAGCTCAGGCCGTTGACATTCCGATTATAGGAATTGGTGGCATTGCAACGATTGACGATGTCATGGAGTTTCTCGTCGCGGGTGCCAGCGCCGTTCAAATCGGCACAGCCAATTTTTACGATCCGACCGCGACAATGAAGATCCTGGATGTGCTTCCTTCTGCGCTTCAGGACGGCGGATACAGCTCTGTCAACGACGTAGTTGGGCAAATCTTTAAGTAGCAATCGATCCAATCGGAAAACGAGTTGCGTTGATGCCGAAGCGTCGCGTCGGATCAACATTCTGGTATTGCGCTAATTTGACCGCCGAACGAGCAAAACCTACGGTTTCATGATGTTCTCTTCAGCATCTTTGAACTCCATACAGCATGACTGCCAACACACACAATGCCTGACAACGCTCCTCCCGCCTCGAATGTTCCTCCGATTCCACCGCGACCACCTGTAACTCCCGGTTCGCCTCAACAGCGAGCATCGCAACCTGGGCAAGCTCCGCGGCCCCCGCAGGCGAGACCGGCGCAACCGGCCTCGCGCCCCGCTCCATCAGCGCCTCCTTCAATGAAGAGCGAAGACAAGCTCGATGGCTTGTTGAATCGAATCCAGCGAATCGCATCGGGAGATTCCGTTGAGCAGGTCGAAAAGGATGAAATTACACGACGTGAAAAAGAAGCTGCGATCGAGGCTGCGGCAGAAGGCGAATTCCTGCCGAAGGAACCAAAGACGATTGCCGACACGCAGCTTACGGAATCGCAAATTGAAGAGTTGATGCTTAAGTTCTTGATGGCTCGCGGTGATGCGGAAGGTCGCATGATCGCCTCTCAAGTCAAGTTGCCCTTTGCGATTATCGATCAATTACTGCGTCGCCTGAAACAAGAGCAGCTGGTCGCTTATCGCAATGCGGCAGCCGTAAACGATTACCAGTACCAGCTCACCGAAGCAGGTCGCGAACGCGCTCGTCGATACACAGACGACTGCAGCTATTACGGGGCGGCGCCCGTCACTTTGAAAGACTATATCGCCTCCGTGAAGGCTCAGTCGCTTCAAGACCAACATCCCAATGAAGCTGATCTGCATCGAGCATTTTCTGACTTGCTGATCAATAAGAAGATGTTTCTTCGGCTCGGCCCTGCGGTAAACTCTGGACGCGGAATGTTC
>JAGQPC010000972.1 GCA_020426925.1 Planctomycetales bacterium
GGACCGCCAATATACCAAACCAAATTGATGCGTCGTGAAATCGCCCAAAGGCAACCGAATTGACCGACCTCGGCGTTCATATATTTCGCGTGGATAAACAGGGAAAAGTCGGCTGCAGGAGGCCGTTTCTGCTGCCGTGACCTGTCGCGGCTTGCGACGTTCAATTTCTTGGCTGTTGGTTTAACCGGAGGATACGATGAAAACTTATCGGAAACTATTTGCGTGTGCCCTTCTGTGGTGTGCACCCGCGCTGTCCGCTGACTCCGCCATTGGCGATTTTAATATGGACGGGGCCATTGATACTGCGGACCTTGACAGTCTGACTGCCGAGGTTCGCGTTGGAACATCACAACCCAAATTCGACTTAAATGGCGATAGTGTTGTTGACTTCGGCGATCGCCTGATTTGGGTCCATGAGGTAAAGCACACGTGGTTCGGGGACTCCAATCTAGATGGCGAATTCAACTCAGGCGATTTTGTAGCTGTTTTTGCTGCAGGGAAGTACGAAACGGGCAGTCAAGCACGTTGGGCCGATGGGGACTGGAGCGGCGACGGATTCTTCGACAGCTCCGATTTTATTACAGCGTTTACTGACGGTGGATATGAATTGGGACCGCCTCCAGTTGCGACGGTGCCGGAACCGTCCACTATTTCGCTCTTGATCATGTCGGCGTCTATACTCGCTATTTCACTGAGGCGAATTGCTGTCTCCCGCTGACTCGCAGTCTCTCGTCGCTATCACAACGTCCGGTTCGCTTTATAAAGTGAATCGGATCTTCTTTTCAACTTTCTGCTGCTTGGCTACGCCTCAATGCAATTGAGTTTCGCCTCTGCTCACAAAGTTTAAGTTCTTCAGGTTTTTACGTGACCTCTGCTGGCGAAAAACTCGCGTGGACTATTGAGCAACGTTCGGTAACGTCGCCGCACAAGTTTTTTTTCGGAGGTACCTCGCAATGTTACGAAGAAAGCAACTTATCGTGGATTCACTGGAAGCAAGACACATGCTGTCAGGTAACGGCCTGACCCCTGCTACGGATGTCGCCAACGCGGCGGAAGGCAATCCCAACTATGCCGTCATCGGCGATCTTGACGGCGATGGATACTTTCTGACTTCTGATTTGGTTGCCGTCTTCACGAGCGGCAAATACGAGACCGGCGAGTGCGCTTCGTTTGAAGAAGGGGACTGGAATCGAGATGGAGAATTCAATTCTTCTGATCTGGTCTACGCATTTTCGCAAGGGCACTTCGAAAATCCGGACGCAACGGTTCCCGTCTTTTTGCCCGGACTTCCGGGCGTCGATTGTCCCCCAGGCCATCAGCATGACTAATTCGTAGTCAACGACCGTGCGAGCGTTGAGTCAACCGCTCCAGCGAGGCCGGTTTACTTTGCGTGAAGCGAACCGGCTTTTTAGCTGATCGCTGAGGCAGACAGAGCATTGCCCCTATTGCCCACTGAGCGCCGCGCCTCGAAGGTCGTCGCCGCCGCTGTAAGTGATCGACTGGTCGAGTCCGCCGGTCAGCAACAAGCCATCGATGGCGGAGTTCGCTTGAGCCAGCTCGGCCTGAGCGGTGACGTATTTAAAATTGGCGTCAAAGAATGCGCGGCGAGCGGTTAACACTCGCAGAAATTCGAATTCGCCCAACGCGTGTGCGTTTTGAACAAGGTCCAGGGATTCGCTGACTCGCGGAAGAATCGACTCCTCGTATTGCTGCACGGTCGCTTTGGCAATTTCGTACGCTCGCATCGACTGAGCTAAATTACGCCGCATTTGCAATTTCAACCGACGTACATTTTGAGTCGCAGCCGAGTACTGTGCATACGCCGCTTGAATGTTGCCTTGGTTCTTGTTGTGAACCGGAATGGGCATGCTGATCTGAACGTTGGCAAATTCATCGCCAGTTCCATCGTCGTAACCAGCGCCAAGTTGTGCATTCACATTTGGAATTGCCTGCACGCGCTGCCGCTGCAGATTGGCACGAGCACGCCGAACCTGAGCACACGCGGCCGACAACACGGGACTTTCAGCAAGCATCTGCGCGTAAACACCTTCGATGTCTCGATCCGTCTTCGGTAACGACAAGTCCCCGACAAGTACTGTTGGCGCAAGCGTCGGCATGCCGACAATGGCCGCTAGCTCATTCCAGGCGGCGTCGAATTCGAATCTCGCCTGCTGGATCATCAGGTCAACTTCGCTAAGCTGAACCTCGGACTGCAAGACATCCGGACGCGCACCTTCTCTTACTCTGAGCAACTCTTTCGAAACGTCGACACCAGCTTCCGCGACACCTCGAAACTGCCGCGCCAGCTCCAGTCGTTTTTGCGCTCCCAAAGCTTCATAGAATTTCACGCGGACATCCGTTTGCACTCGATAGCGTTGGGCCTCGGTTAGCCATCGATAAGTATCCACATCGTGGCCAAGCACCGTGCGATTCCAAGCTAGTTTTTTGCCTCGCACGATCGCCTGTGTCATGTACGCGCCTTGCAGTCCGGAAGTGCTGTCGTTTCCGAACTCGTCGCCAAAATAGCCGACGCTTGGATTCGGCTTCAGGCCGACTTGAGCGTGAACTCCGGCCGCCTGTCTCGCCGCGGCAGCTGCTTGGCAGATAGCCGGATTGTTATGCATCGCGAGCTCTTCGAATGCGGCAAGCGTCATGCTGTTATTTGCGTTTGCGACAATCTCTACTTCATCAGTCGCTACCGCAGATTCCTCGAACGAGTCTCCTGGTTCCGGCGCGATGGACAGCTCTTGATGAGTCACCAGCCGAATTGCAGACGGAGTGCTCTCGTGCTCGTCGATGGGCTGAACATTATCGCTTGCCACATCCGCCATCGGATCGATTCGGCTCGCAGACGGGTCAGCCGCCTTGCGAGTCTGGTGAGTGCTTGCACAACCCAGCGTAAGCATCAGCGCGAAGGACAATATAAACGCAGTGGCCGACGATGACTTCATGGTCCAACTCTTCGTGTTGCATCATCTCGACAAGGCGAGATGGCTTTGTTGAAATGCGATAGTTAGTCGTTCAATGATGCTGAGTCCCGAAAAACCGACACTTCTGAATTATCGGGATGCGACGAAGAAATCGTTGGCCGCGGTATTTCAGTTAGAATATCGCCTACAATTCGCATAACCGGACCAGCTGACGGCCCGCTCGATTGCCAACTGCTGATATAGCGAGAATTCGATGTCGGGCCCAGCTAGCGTCCGAGCAATCCCGCGTACAACAACACGCTGGCGGTGACAGCAGTCTGGATCAGGAAACAGCCCCTTTTGATGGCCGCGGACTCCAATCGACAAACTCGGCGCTGACAAGAAAACACACTGGGTGCCAATCCTAGACTGACTACCCCGCAGGATTTCTTCAAGCACCAACGTGCGATCGCTGTTTGACTTCCGCGCGTTTTGCTCGGCCTTGCAGGAACTGATCGACCAACAGTTCTAGATACGTTTCTGGCGTGGGGCGTCGCAGTGAGCACTCCGCACGGAACAGATCGTACTGACTCGTGTCGAACGACTGTTCGGTCGCCAGATATCGCAAGAATTGGACAAGCGATGAAGTCGTCTTGCGTATCTTCTTGGTGCCGACGTATTGCAACAAACGTGAAGCCTGAGTCAAGACGCTAAGCGGAACCGTCCTTGTCGTTGGAAGCGAGATTCCTCGTGAGCGGTACATCTCTCGCAGGCGGTTCGCCAAATCTCGTAGCGGCAGTGAATCGGAATCGCCCGTGCACAGATGATAGACCTTACCAGTGGTGTGCGAACTGAAGCACGATGCGTGGATGGCGTCGGCAACGCAGTCGACCGGAATGATGTCGAGTTTCACTGTGCCCATCTCTGGAACAATGCCGAAGGATCTGCGGCCAGTGAGGAATTCGCACAGATAGTAAAAGACTTGGAAGGTCAGCACTTTTCCTGTGTTCGCATCGCCGACAATCATGCTGGGCCGATGAACAGTCAACGGGAGACCATCCGCCGATGCTTGCCAAAGAATCTCTTCCGCTTCGGCTTTCGCCTGTTCGTATGTGTTGCGGTACCCTCGTTCAGGAGTCGGCAATCGTACTTCTTGGATCATTCCCGACCGCATGCCTGCAACACCGATCGTACTGACAGCATCCAGTTTTTCAAATTGGCCATTTGTCTGGCACGCGTTGGTCAACGCTAAAATGTTGCGAACCGATCCCACCGCGTGCTGCCGAGCCGCGGCAACCGGCTGGTTGAGCTTTACGTTTCCAGCGCTGTGAACAATGTGCGTGAGCAAACTTTGAAACCGACGGTACAGCTCGTCGGATACGCCAAGTTGGTCCGCACAAACGTCGCCCTGATAGGCTCGAATTTGCTGAGCCCGCGGATCGTCAGGAGACAGCTCCCAATACTGAAACAGGTCTACAAGCCGGGCGTGTAAGTGCGTTTTGTCATTCGCGCGAATCAGCAGGTGCACCGTCACGTCAGGATCGCGAACGAATCTAGGAACCAGCTCGCTACCTAATACGCCGGTGGCTCCGGTGATCAGAACGTGCTTCATGTCGTCGCCCCAAGTTCAGAGGCCAGGTTTTGATCGAGCACGATTGGCAGCACTCGATTTCCTTCGGGTTCGCGATAAAGCTGCTCGAGCAACTTCGCGTATTTCTCTTCGATAAATTTGCGCCGAATTTTCAGCGTCGGCGTCAGCTCTCCATTTTCGATGCTCAACGGTTGCTTCAAAATCGCAAAGCGTCGAATACGCTCGTGAGGAGGTAGATCGGCGCCGAGCCGATCGAGAACCGACGCGACTTCTTCTCGAAGTTTCTTGTCCAGGACTTCGTAGCCTTGATTCTCCGTAGTCGGGTCCATTACTTTCAATCTCGCCTGGTTCAGCACTAACAGCGCGACGAGAAACGGGTGATTGTTCCCGAAGACCACGATCGAGTCGATTAAGTCGTCAGTTGAATGATGCGACTCGACTTTAGCAGGGATGACTTTTCTGCCAGTCGACGTCTTGATCAAGTGAGATTTTCTGCCGGTCAGATACAAGTAACCATCGTCATCAACTTCGCCGATATCACCGGTGTGGTAAAATCCGTCGTCCGTAAAACGGTGGCGGGCTGCATCTTTTTCGTATCCTCCGAAAACCCCTGGCCCTCGCACGAGGATCTCGCCATCCGCGGCGAACTTGATTTCGTTGCCAGGCATTGGCTTTCCGACCGACCCGACGCGGAATTCGTCAACTCGATTGACCGCCATAGGAATCGAGTTCTCACTGACGCCGTACGCCTCCAAGAGCGGCAGCCCGATGCCGTGGAAAAACGTCAACACGTGCAACGGAGCCGGTGCTGAGCCTGTCACCATAAAGCGAATGCGACCGCCGAGCGCGTCTCGAAGCCGTTTGTACACGATGCGATCGACCAACCGCTGCGATGACGCCGCCTCGCCTGAATCTTGTGGCCCCGCAGCTGTCGCTCGTTCAATGGCGCCCCGAGCGATCGTGCGAATCCCTATCGGCAACTGATCAATTTGAGCCATCATTCCCGCGTGCAGTTTTTCGAAGAAGCGAGGAACGCCAACAATGACTGCAGGCTTGACCTGTTTGGCACAATCAGCGACTGATCGCGGATCGGCAACGAAGTGGATCGTGACTCCACGGGCGATCGCGGCAACGTTCATCATCCGCTGAAACAGGTGCGCCATCGGCAGCCAACAAAGCGTCTTGTCGTCATCTTGCAACTGCGGAAACGCATTCAAAATGGCGTCGCACGCCACCAGCAATTGCCGATGTGTGTATGCGATGCCTTTCGGTGTTCCAGTTGTTCCTGAAGTGTAAATGATCGTGGCGAGATCTTCTGCGTTTACGTTAAGGAAGTCAGCTAGCGAGAATTGCGAGTCGCAATTGTGATTGCAAACTTCGTGTAATTTCAACGGAGCCGCTAATCGACGTTTCGTAAGCTTTGGAATTCGCGTCGTAAGTATCTCGTCGTCGATTGCCCACCAAGTGCAATCGGATTGCTCAGCGACAAATTGCAAGTAGTCGTCGGGAGCATGTGGTTCGAGTCCGATCACGACACCGCCCAGCGCGAGCACCGCCAGGTTGAGCGTTTCCCAATCGGCCGAAGGTCTGCCGATGATGAGCATCCGATCGCCGTGGCGAAAACCAAGCTCCTTCAGACGATTTGCCATCGCCGCGACTTTCGCTCCAACGTCCTGCCAGCAACTGTCGACCCACGCTTTGCCATCGCCGCGAGTTGAAAATCCAGCGGCGAGTGGTGTTTGCTCGGCGCGAGCGATCAGAACTTCTGGAATAGTACTCGCCAGCTCACTTCGCATCAGTCAGCTCCGGAGTTTCGTCGCTCACACCGTCACCGCTGCCTGTAGAGTCTTCCGCAGCCCGCGTAATCTTCAGCTCGTTCTCCTGCATGCCCAGCCATTGCATCGACCGCGTCACGTTTCTTCCCAGCAAGATTTGCTTGCGAATCATGAAGTCGACGACCGGTCCCATGATTTTCCAGTACCAGCGATCCGCTTTACCTTCACGAATCAATCGCGAAAACTCGGGAGCGTACGGGTTATATCCTAGATTCTTCAGATCGGAATACATCAGCAGCCAATTCACAGGGCAATTGCTGTGGACAGGACTCGCATGTTTGCGATTGACGATCAGTCCTTTCGCGACGACTTCTTTCATCGTTTCGTCTTGGCTGTAGGGCCAAGCGTGAAACGGCGCGAGATACCGCGGAAACTCGGTTCCGGCCGGATAGCGAAACGGATTCCAAAACATCCGGAGCTCGTTCTCGTCAAACAGGCCGCTGTCTTTCACCAACGCCGGCGTCCAATCCTGGCGACAAATCAGATCGCGAGAAAACTCGTACTCCATTCGTTCGGGATCCGGCTGCCCCGGAGAATACGCGGCCAGCACGAGCGGAATGTTCTTTTCGAGCGCAAGATTCAGCGAGTACGCTTCGTACAGCGGAGCACATACGTAGCAAACCGTTCGAACTGCGCCGCGCGCTTCTTGGTTTTGCAGTAGCAAGCGAAACAGCTTTCGATAAAACTCGCGAGGAGGCCGAAACGTCACCATCGGGACGTCGAGTTTGTCGATCGTGCGTCGAATGTTCTTCCAGGCGACATCAGGAATGTTGGCGTCCATCGTGAATGCGAGCACGTTCAACTTGTATTCACGCACCAACTTGTATAGCAAGTAGCAGCTGTCTTTGCCTCCGCTGAGATTCAAGATGCAATCGTATTCACCTTGACCTCGGCAGTCTTCCAACGCTTGCTCAAGATCTGCTTCGCGCTCCTTCCGTAGACCTTCGCCATCGTCGAACGAAGACAGTTGATATGTGTGACACGGGGCACAAACACAATCATCGCCAAGGTTCGCGCCTGGGACGGTGCTTGGGAGAAGACAGCTTTTGCAGCGGCTTGCGTGTGACATGATGCTTGGCGTCTCGATTAGTTTTCTGGTCGGTTGCGCGCGAACTTCTTTCCATTGGTTGGCGGACGAAGCCGCACGACATAGCAACTATAGGATCGAGTTTGAACCGAAGTTGACGGCTGTTTCGATTATTCGGCCCCAGCCGTGTTAACCCGCGTCAGAATCCGTCGAGCACACTGGCGCTCATAGTGTCAATGCAGCATGAGGACGAGACTGGCACATCCGGCGGTGCCGATTTGAAGACTCCGTTTTCCAATCGGCAAATTCTGTCGGCGTACGGAAAGATCCGCGAATCGTGCGTGATGACGACGACAGTTCGATTCATTTGTTTGGCTAGTTCACGAAGGATTTGCACAACGTTCAATCCGCTCGCAGCATCCAGCGACGCCGTTGGTTCGTCGGCTAGTATCAGCTCCGGATCGTTGGCCAACGCCCGCGCGATTGCGACTCGCTGACATTGCCCCATGCTCAAGTTGGCTGGCGATTCGTCCCGTTTGTCGCCGATGCCAAGTACGTCCAATAGTTGCCCAGCAGTCGATCGTGCGTCTTTTCTCTTGCGTCCAACAATCGTCATTGGCACGCAAACGTTGTCGATCACGCTTAAGCCGCGGATCAACTGGAATCGCTGAAAAACAAATCCGATCGTCGTCAGACGAAATCGGCTAAGCTCCGCAGCACTGGCAGTAGCCAAGTCGCAGCCGAGCACCTTTGTCGAACCGGCGTCGGCGGACAGCATCGCGCCGATTATCGACAGCAACGTCGACTTACCGCATCCGGACGGCCCAGCAACAAAAACGCATTCGCCTTTGTGCACGGTGAAGTCGACCCCGCACAAAACATCGGTGACCGATGTTCCGCGACGATATGACTTTCGAACGCCGCAAAGCTGAATAACAGGATCGACTGAATTCACCGGAGCACCATAATTGGATCGACGCGTCTGACTTTGATGTATGGCAAAAACGCTGACACTAGACAAATGACAAACACTAGAACCGCAGTCGCCGCAGCCAACGTTGCCGGAACGATGATGGGCGTTTTCGGAGTGCTTCCAAAATGCTGAATCAGAAAAACGATCGCGGCGCCGACGACTGATCCCAAAATCGCAACCACCAGCGATTGCAGAATCAGCACGCTGCAAACTTTCACCTCGGGACAACCGATCGCTTTCAAAGTTGCGAACTCTTCAATCCGATCTAGTGCCATCGCGTATAGAGTGTTGGCCACCATGATCAGCCCAATGAATAGGCCAAGCACGGTTGCAATTCCGAAACTGATCCCAATTCCAGTTCGCGTGATCCAGTAGTTCACAGAAATATCGCTGTAGTCTTCTTTGGTTCGAGCGTAAACGTCCGGGACGTTCGCTTCGATCGCGCGACAAACGGCTTGCGGGTCGGCATTCGCAATGGTCTTCACCAAGTAGTAGCTGCAATAGTCGGGACTTCGTCCAGCGTATTCAGCCGCTCGTTCGAACGTCGTGAAAACGTACGGCGAAAACATGAAGCCGAGAATCCCTTTGCTCTTCGCCACGACACGAGCTCGACGATCACCGATCTCGTAAACATCGCCTATTTGCGGATGCTCCAGTTTAGATTCGTCATACTCGTCGATGATGATCGCGTCGCGTTGGCGAACGTCGGTCGCCAAACCTTGCGTCACGTTCCACGCGTTACCAAGTAAACTATTCGAATCGACTCCAACAAGAACGACTTCTTCAAATCCGCCACTAGGCAGCGAAATGACGCCGGGGCTCAACAGGTAGGGCTCTGCTTCGGCGACACCCGGAACCGACCTGACTCGATCAATCCATTTGGTTGGAATCACCTTTGTGATTTCGGCGTTGTGCATCTTGTAGTGACCAACCCAAATGTCAGCACCGCTGTTGTCTACCAGCAACGACGCCTTTTGAACCAGCCCCAAGTAGAGGCCGCCTTGCACATTCGCCAAGACAAACGCAAAGACGACTCCGCTGAGCGCTGTAAACAATTTCCCGCGGTCGCTGATGAGCGTCTTTATCGCGATTTCAAGCATAGGCGGTCTCTCATCGAATGCCGTTTTGCCGTGCAACGTTTTCAACGATCCGTTCGTTTACGTAGGGCGCAACAAGTAACGGCAGAGGTAGAGCGTGCTGAGACATGCCAACCGAGAAATATTCATAATCGGTGTGCGAAATCGGATCAGAACGAAGCTGCCAATCCGGCACATCCGGACCGCCAAAGATGGCTTCATAAAACATCCGCCGCGCACGACGAGCGTTTTGAAATTTCAAGTAACTAGCGACGACAGGCTTGTACTCGACTGACGGATAAATGGTCTCGCCGCCAAACTGCTGAAAGCCCATCGTCCTGCGATAGAACCGATGATGGCGCGGATGCGTTGCTATGACCAACGTGTCAATTCCACTGGCTCGTGCGTAGTGAGCCAGCAGTCGAATCAGTTGCATGAACACACTGCGAAATGATGGAACCCCAAATTGACTAGCTCGGCTTGGAGCAAACGCCAGACAGGAGACCTCAGCAATTCTGCAACCGGAATTTCGGAGCATGTTCAGCTCAGGTTGATAACAAATATCTGACGGCAGGCCGTGGACGCCATCGCTGATCAGCGAAATCGTGCTTAGGACCTCATGTTGAATCGCATTCCTGAGCACTGCCACGAACACACGCGACGTGGGCAACAGTTGATGCTGAGTGACTCGAAATCCAAATTCGTTGTTGGGTATTAAGTTTGCTCGACGGTAGTTCCGATAAACAAGCCTGAATGCTTGTTGATATTCCAGGCGGCTTTGTGCAATCCTGTACTCTACCGCTGGAGTTCGCCGTCCGGAAAAACCGAGTCGCAGCGTCGGATTGCTTGCGGTTTGCGGTGCGATGTCTCGCGCAGCCGAACGAGATTTACGCCAAAAGGCCTGCCCCTCCCCTGATTGAATTCTTCGTACGACCATGTACGTCCTCCCGTGACTTTTACGTTGTCGTCATCGTCACGCGAGTGCAATGAGTCTGATTTGGTCGAGATTACCGACACGCGCAAAACGCTATCGCGAATCAGTGAATTGCATGCAGTTACGCGGGCCAAAGGGCCTATGATACTGACGTGCACTGTGCGTTATCGAACAGCCGATTGACCTTGCGAAGCTTGGATGATCACGTCGACTTGCATCCCGACAAACAGCTGATCAGACTTTACTAGCGAGATCATGACTTCGCGAGTCTTCGTGTCACGTTTCTCGTCCGGTCGGTCGCTCCAAAGAAGCTTCTTCCCCATTCGAGGGCTGACGCTTGTCACGGTGCCAGCAAGCTTCATTCCGGGCAATCCGCTGGCTTCAACCGTGGCAGTCATTCCTACTGCGACTCGAGGGGCATCCAGCTCTTCTACAAACGCTCGAACTCGAAGCTGCGACGTGTCCGCGATAATAACGGCCGGTTCGTTTGCATCAGGTCCAGTCAATTCACCGGGCTTCACGTTGATTCTGAGCACTTGCCCCGCGAAAGGCGCTCTTATACTCATGCGTTCAAGATGCAAACTGGCGAGATCAGCCTTTGCCTGTTCGGCCTTCACTTGAGCCTCCGCGATGCGGATATCTTCTGCGCGGGCTCCCAATTGCACGACTTTCATTTGAGCTTCAGCCGCCTGAACCTCGGCCGTCAAGTGCTCGACTTCAGCTTCAATTTCTTCTCGTTCGTGTCGCGCTACGACCTCAGCTTCATGAAGCTGGCGGATTCTTTCTTGTCGACGCAGAGCATCGTTCAGACGAGCAAGCTTGGCGTTGTGAAGTGCGATTGCTTCGGTCCGCTCTTGCTCTCGAGCACCACTGACGAGTCTTTCCAAACGGCTCTGCGCAATCCGGACCGCCGCTACTGCTAGCTCGTATTCATATTGTTGTTGGCGGCTGTCCAGCAGCACGAGTTCAGCATTCGCGTCGACTTGCTGACCCTCTTTGACCGGCACTGATTTTGTCACACCGGCGATTTGAGAATGAAGTGCGATTCCTCGTGTCACGCCTTCGACTCGCCCCAACGCAAAGATGCGGTCAGTCGTGTGCAAATGCGTTGCGTTTGACGTGGAAACCGAAACCGCACTCGTTGGCGTTTCGGTTGTTGTAGGCGTCTTGTTGGCGAAGTGATAGCCAGCAAAGATCGCTATGCCTGATATGACAGCACCAGCGATGACCAGGAATTGTTTCATCTGTTTGTCCAAATCGACTCGCTAGACAACGTTCCAACATCTTTCTTCGACGATGCATTCGTGTTGCCGTTAGCCGAACCCTATGCGAAAGCCGCTGAGAGTTCCGCGATTCACGTACGCGAATGAATGGGTGGCCTGCGGTCGAGCGTACGCGAGCCCCCAGAGGCGAATTCCGGGGGCTCGCATGCACTCGGCCCCGGCCACACACGAGAATTGTGT
>JAGQPC010000973.1 GCA_020426925.1 Planctomycetales bacterium
GCGCTTTTACCCGAGCGGTAAAGATCTGTCGATTCCCGGCATTACTAAGAAAACCGGTTGGGCGTTCAAACGCCAGTTTAATAGTAGGTTAGTCGCAGCATCAGGCGGTACGGAGCTTGCGGGGAGCAACGGCCTACGCTGGCACACTGACTCGCTTCCCGCGTACATTCGACCTGAGAGCAGCGATGTCGAATCTTATGCGGACGCGAGTACGAAACAGGTTTTTATTGGAGCAGCCCACACGCCGCCCGAAGGAGTCAATGCAACATTCACGGCGGAGGCAGGTGACACCTACAAGCTAGTCGATAACGAGTCGGGGGTCATCAAGTACTACTATGGCTGGGACACATCGACTGACGCGAAAAACCGAGGTCGCCTAAAGGAATCCACAACCCGCGAATTCGAGTCAGCTAGCGAGGACGGAATCGTCTACGGCTACAACAGCAATGGGGATATATCGGCGACAACCACATCCCAAACCGGGCTGCTGACTTTTTCGTACTACAGCACAGGCGTGGAAGCAGACCGAATCAATACCGTCTCTGTATACGACGGAAGTCTGCAGCTGACTCAAAAGGCGACATACGAATATTACGGAAATGGAAGTCCACACTCTGATGTAGGTAGCAATGGCGATTTAGTCCAGGTTATGACCGAAAAAGACAATTCGAGCGGGAGCAGCGACATTGTTCGATACTCGCAATACCGCTACTACAGCACCTCAGGCGGCGAACACCAAATGAAGATGGTCTTCGAGCCGGAAGCCATGGAAAGAATCATGAATGCCGGAGACACAGCAGTGGACACGCCCAGCGAAATTCTCGGAAAGGCAGACACGTATACCGTCTCTGGAACCGGCAAAACGATCGAAGATTTTGCCAGCAAGCGGATGACTTACTATTCAAGCAACGTCAGTACTTCAAGCTTAACGACCCCTTTTTATGCCAATGAAGACCTCGAGACAAAATACGGAGGCACAAACACAAGCGAGTATTTTTCCACGGACGGATACGGGATGATCAAGACCGAAACGATCCAAAACAGTGGTTGTGGATGTGGTGGCGGCTCATCCTCCGGAGGGATCACGCTGACCTATGCTTATATGGATCTCAACGGTGGATCAAGTTCTGATCCTCGGGATGTGGTTCGAATCATTGTCGAAGACCGTGAAGACCCTGATGGAACAAATCTATCGCGTCGTCTGTATGGCCTTAATACGAACGGCACTGTGCTGCGTGAAGCAAACTGTGCAGCACCAGGAACCGGAATCGACGTTTGGTGCGTGTCAACGTTACTGGATGCAGATGGCCGCGTCATTGAACGCCGTATGCCATCGGCCCACACAGGTGTCGATAGCGATGCTGATCTCAAGAAATTTCTCAATCCAACCAGCGGAACCAATGACTCCGAAACGCTGGATGATTCCAATGGCCTGATTGAAGAATACGAGTACACAGAATCTAGCGGGCTTCTGATATCGATGGCGAAGAAGGTCAAAAAAGGTGAGAACGGAACAGCTTACTACGTCTCCTACATCAAATACGGAGACGGCACGAACGACAAGCCAAATTGGGCTATCATTGAAACACGAGTTTACGACTCTAAGGTGAGTGGCAGTCCTTCAACAAACGGAAATGCTACAACATATAGCTACACGTTTCACGACTCTGGCGATACGCAAATGAAAATCAAAACTACAACTTTGCCTTCGATTTCTACGGGGCAAAATGGGTCTGGCACGGCAACGACAACACAAGAGTATTACGATGATCTCGGAAGGCTACGCTGGACCAAAGATGGCGAAGGCTACGTGAATTACTACAGCTATCACCCAGAAACTGGCGGCGTTGCCTATAAGATGGTTGACGTCAACACGTCGAGCTTGTCGTCAGATATCACGAGCGGATCAAGCGGCAAGTGGGTCGCCTGGAGCGGCAGCGCTGGTCTCACTCGCGAAGCAGGTAATCCGACCGCGCTCGAACTCGTTACCAAGACTGAGTACGACGAGATGGCGCGCAAGAGACTTGTCATTGATCCTGCCGGAGAAGAACACTACACGGCCTATGCCGATGGTGTAACGTACGAATTCCCACACTGGGAGGCAACACCTGCCAACCGACTGGTTCCAATCACAGTCACAGAAACAAACGATGCTGGACAAGTGGTTCAGACGTACCAAGTGGCTCCCGACAAGGCTACGACTTCGAGCAGCAAGCCAGTTGGAATATCGGCGACTCAATCGGATTGGGTGAGTCTCACCAAGTACAGCTACGACGATTACACCGGTGTGCTCGAAAGCGTAGACCGATACCACGATATTCCGTCCACCGGGAACGGCGATCTTTCAACGAATTTTTACCGGATAATGTACCAGTATGACGAGCAGGGGAGAAAAGAGTACGAGATTCAGATTGTCAGTGGGACGACGATTTCCGATGGCGTTGAGCAAGTGACAAAATACACGTACGACTTTCTCGATCGCGTAACCCAAGTCGAACGTGGCGTAAGTTCAGCCTCGCATACCATGACTGACTACACTACTTACCCGACATTACGCAAAATATCGGCGAGCGTTTACGACGACGATGGTGTCGGCGACAGCTATGTCACCAAGAGCAAAAAATATCACGGTACTGGCACCAACGATTTCACCGGTGCGATTTCACACTACGACTATCTGGGGCGTTTGCGAGGTACTGAGCCGTTCTACATGAACGGAAGTACCGAAACCGCAATCGGCCCCTATTCTGTAACTGATTACGATTGGCGGGGAATGCAATCAGCGTCTGCGATCTACACTTCGAATCAAACCTGGGCGACCGTGCTAAGTACCGAAGTTTACACATCGCTTTACACGACCAATCGTGAGAACTACACAACCGCTTCTTACGACGACCTTGGAAGAAGCTATGAAACGAAACGCTACAACGGTTCAAATAGTCTAAAGTCCAGCATCTACTATGATCGGAATGGAAGAACCGTTGCGACGTTGGTTAATGGTCAGGCAGCGATAGAGACCGCATACGATGGGACCGGCCGACCGTACCAAACTCGTCTTGTTGGAGAGTTGGAAAGTACGAAGTACACTTCCGGTAAATTCAACTATTCGGCACCGGAGCCAAAACCATCGTTGAGTAGCATGACATCCGGGAATGATGTTGTTTACAACATGAGGCATCAGGAATTTGATAGCGGTGGAAACATTATCGCGTCGCATTTATTTGAAATGACCCACAACGACTCAACCCTGGGGATTAACCTCAGCACAACGACGGATTACGTCCGGAGCAGTATCTACACTTGGTATGACACGGCCAACAGGGTTACGCACGTTGGCGACTACGGTAGCGGCGACACGGCGTCTGGCGATGGAAATTGGGAATACGCAGGAGTTCCAACGCGTTCTGCGTCTGCTCCGACCGTAAGCAGCGACACGGTGCTCGTGACAAAATACGAATATGATGCCGATTCTGGCAGGCAAATAAAAGTCGCCAATTGGAGTGACAGCAGCACGACACACGTTACTCGAACTTGGTACGATGATTTGGGACGAAACTCCTATATTGCTGAAAACTACAGCGATTTCAGCCCACCATCGACCAATGAGGGTGACGGCACCGATCCCTCAAAGGACCGGGTGACAGCGTTCGAGTATAACGGATTAGACGAACTCACGCTGCGTAACGCGATGGCTCAGAACGGGACGAGTGACGATCAAGAGACAAAATACTTATTCGAGGACAGTGTCAACGCGGGGCTTGTGACCAACGAAATCCATCCCGATTCCTCCGATACGACGAGCTCTGGCACTGATCAGATCAAATTCACATACAATATCGATGGCTCCAACGCAACGCGTCGAGACCAGCTAGGAAACGTAATTACTTACAGCTACAACGATCGTCGCCAACTGCAATTAGAAGGTGTGACTACTTTAGCTAGCGGCGTTGACGGTAACGTTCGTTCGACAAAGCGAAGTTACGACTCCCAAGCTCGTTTAGAAAAAGTCACCAGTCTAGCAAACAGTGACGGAAGTGGGACAATACGAAACGAAGTGCAGTTTGCGTACAATGCACTTAACCAAGTCACAATAAGTTATCAAGCACATTCAGGCGCTGTAGATACAGGCACGTCTCCGAAAGTGCAGTACAGCTACGATTCCACGAATAGTGGAACTGTGTATAGTCGGAACCATCGGCTTGAAAGCGTGACGCACCCAAGTGGACGAGTTACATGGTTCGGATACAACACAGGAACCAGTAACAGCCTGCACAATCGAACCGGGATTGTACGTGAGGTTCGTGAAACGAACAGCAGCGGGACTCAGTACGCCCAATACGACTACACAGGAAGTGGAAGGTTGGCGGTTGTCGATTATCAAGCTCCTGACATCAAGCTTGACTACTATCAAGGAACAGGGACAACCTACGCTGGCTACGATCGGTTCGGTCGCATCAAAGATCAGTTTTGGGATGGGTATGGCTCGACATCAGATGTCTCTCGCATCAAGCACGGATATAATTATGCCGGAAACGCGCTGTGGCGAGAAGATGTCGTTGCTGCAAGTAATTCTCAGCATCACGATGAGCTTTACACCTACGATGGACTTCACAGAATCGTAGATTTTCAGCGCGGCGATTTAAACGCAGGGAAAACCTCAATCTCATCTAAGAATTACGCGCAGAACTGGACGTTAGACGCTATCGATAATTGGGGGCGCTATAAACAAGACGACAACGGAAATGGCACGTGGGACTTAAACCAGCCACGAACTCACAACAACGCAAATGAGTTGACGACAATCAGCGCCGATGCTGGCACGAATTGGGCCGACGGGGTGACTGATGCAAATGGGAACATGACAACCGTCCCGAATCCGTCTTCGCCTGCTACGGGACTAAGCGTTACATACGATGCTTGGAATCGTGTCGTCAAGTTCGTCGCCGGTTCAACTGTTTCGGAATTCAGGTACGACGCTCTCAATCGACGTACTATTAAGTACGATGGCTCGTCGGCTACTCCTACAGCTACCTTTGATTATTTTTACGATCGAACCGGACATGTTCTCGAAGTGACCAAGGATAGCGATGTGGATCCATTTGAAGAATACGTTTGGCATCCATTCGACGCGTTCGCGCCGGCACTGCGTTTCTATGATGTTGACACGAGCAATTCACCGGTAGAACATTACTATACACATGACGCAGACTTAAACGTAGTTGGCGTGACAGACAACGCAGGTGCAGTAATAGAACGATACATTTATTCTGGCAGTGGAGAGTCGACTGTTTTGGCTTCAGACTTCACTGCCAGTGCAGGCACAATTGAGAACCCCGTCAGATTACCAGGAGAATGGTACGACAGTGAAACACAGTTATTCTACTCAGGTGCGCGGGCATACCATTCGGGCTTAGGTCGAAGCACGAGTGTGAATCGTGGATATCAACCTAATCGCTATGACGCGTGGCCCAAGGGCGTTCCATACCCGCAGCGCCAACCACCTGGAACCATCCCGTTGAACCCCGGTCGGATCCCAATGCAACCCCGGCCAACTGGGGTACCGAGACCAACATCTAGCCCGAAAGGTCCTGGCGCTGGCCCAGTAATAATTATTTATCTGATCACCGAGCACGTGTTTAAGCCGCTTGGTGAGGAAATTGAGAAGAAATGGACCGATGACCTGACAGACATAGCAGTAAGAAAAGAGAATGATCGCGACACTTGTGCGACGAAACTCCCTACAGTTGACTTGTGTGCGACCGTTCGGGCAATGGATCCTGGATACGCAGAACACGATTGGATTGGCATTGGAAACAGTGAAGCATGTAAACGCTGCAATCCTAACGGTTGCCGAAAGATGTTCCCCGTGCCGAAGAAAACCGTTTCGCGGTCTTGCAAAAGATCATTCCATATTACTTGCCGTTACAGCGGTGGCGGCACAGCGCCCGATTCTGCATTTAGCTGCCAGTGTTGCCAAGACACAAATTCTGGGCCTAAGCTCCGGCAAATGTACAAATGCGCACCCCAGCGTGACGATTTCGATGACGAGGACGATGAAATGCCACCGGACGACCTGATCTTTATTGAATAGCACGATGCAAAGAGCAACAGATCGACACCCCGACGGTCACCAAGCCGAGCTGTCTGCGATAAGTTTTTCTCCAGACGGCTCGTACATAGTCTCAGGATCTTTGGATGGATTTGCGAAGATTTGGTCTCTTAATACGCAGGAACTGCTGTTGTCACTGGATTTCGGGCATTCCGCAGTATCGGGCGTCGCTTGGTCTAAAGTTCAGCCGCTGATTGCGGTAGCAGGAACGCTCGAACAGCCATCGCCGGTAGAAGGTCTGTGCGCTCCTGGAGGAGCCACAGTTGTTTGCAGTATCTCTGGTGACCCGGTAGCGACATTGGCAGGCTACGGTTGCAAAGTCGCATTCTCTCCCCGTGGATCTTTATTGGCAGCCTCGTCAGATTCGCGTGTGGTACTGTTCGATAGCCAGTTGAAAACTGCAGTCGATCATTGGGAATTCGACGACTGTATTTCAGACTTGTTCTTTTCGCGATGCGGAGATCATATTGCTTGTGTATGTGACACTGGTATTTACATTATAGATATTTCAATAAAACACATTACCCGAATGGAACGTGCACCAACGGACTTTGATTGTGGAGATCTGCTGTGTGATAGGAATGCGATCACCGTTCTTCGTGATTTTTGGCGGGCGAGATTGCCAGAATTCACTCCAACTGAGATTTCGAACTCGGCTCTCGGCTTATCCAATGTTTGTTTTTGCCCGGATGGCAACAGTGCAGTCGTGTTTGACGACTTCAGGTTTGCTGTGGCCGACTGTTCATCAGCAATCGTTACCGGAATTCACAAGAGTAGTCAAACTCTAACTGCTGCGGCGTTTAGCCCTGATGGCCGCAGACTCGCACTCGGCGGCTATGGCCCGATGTTGGAAATCATGAGTGGCTGGCCGAGATTTGAAGTAATGCATAGCATGCCCATAAGACGACAGGAGTTAGACTCAGTTTCTGTGATGCGGAATCAGTACTTAGTCGGCAGCGAAACTGGCGTGCGCCGACTGTATCAAGTGTCCCGACAAAAACACCTGCGTCTGATGGCAACATTCCATGAACCATTCCGTAGTGCACCGGTTATCGCAAAATCTAATCAGGTTTTGGCGACGTTTGGTGAGCCCGGAATCATAGATGTTCGCTCAGTGAATGGGTTCAAATTGATTAAACGGGTCTCGCTCGACCAACCAAAAATTATAGGTGGATGTTTTGTAAACGATTGGACGTTATTCGTTGTCTTGGTCGGCGTCAATCGCTCCGATATTACAAGCGAGAACAATACAGACTACTGTTCGGAAGTACATCGTGTAAACGTACGAACAGGGAGTAGCGACTGCGAAGTGAGACTTCCGTCAGAGTTTTTACCAGAGTCTATGTCTTTGTCCCCGAACGGCAAACGGCTTGCTCTTTCTTCGTTCGACAAAATCATACTTGTTGACGTCGATTCACCTGAACTCTTCTTCAAGACGTTGGTCGCGTCGAAACTCAAAGACAACGGGCTGGTCAGGTTCGTAAGCGACACAACGTTGCTTTGGGCTCAGCTTGAAGGGCGCGGCATGAGTTTAATTAGTATCTGCAACCACAATCTCCTCAAAAATTTCAACTCGCGATATGACAGTCCAGCATCCATCGAAGTAGACAGGCTTGGACGGCGAATAGCAAGATCAACCAAGTACTCAAATGAAATTGAGGTGTTCGATCTGTCCAATGGCGTTTGCACTCAGCGCCTATCCGGCCACCGCAACTCAGTCACTGGATTGACTTGGCACGACGAAGATGACATTCTTGCCAGCGTCGGCCTGGACGGGATGTTCGCGATTTGGAGCGTAGAACAAAGAAGAATTCTCTGTCAGTCTCCATGACCCATAGCCAAAGGAAGCAGAAAACGTCTCCACGGCGCTGACTTTGGTCTATCGTGGCCTGAACTGCACTTCGTTAGGCAACACTGTAGTTGTCCCGTCGCGGTTAAATCCGGCCCCCGCCACTTTTTCTAAGTACCGCCAGAACCTAGAGTTAGGTTACCTGCCGACGGTCGGCAGTGCGGCTCAATCCTCGGTGAAAAAAGAGTACTGTACTCTTTTCGCCAAGAATGGAGCTCCACTATGTCGACTTCAGCTTCTTTGCGGATCCCAAAATACCAGCACTTCAAGGCTCGAAATCTGGCCAAAGTCCGGCTCGACGGAAAAGATTTTTATCTCGGGACATACAATTCGCCAGAATCCCGCGCCGAATACAAACGAGTCATCGCCGAATGGCTGGCTGGCAAGAAAGCTCCGCAGCAGGAAGAAAAGCCCGCTTCTGTCACCGTTTGTGAATTGATGGTGTCCTATCTGCGGCACGCTGGCCAGTATTACGTGAAGGACGGGCAGCAGACTCGAGAATTCGGCTGCATCAAGGAAGCGTGTACTCCGCTGAGACAGCTTTATGAATCGACGCTCGTGGACGATTTCGGGCCTCTGTGTCTTCAAGCTCTGCGAGAAGCGATGATTCGGCTGGGGTGGTCACGAAAATACATTAACAAGCAAGTCAGCCGCGTTCGGCGGATGTTTCGCTACGGTGTGTCACAGGAGCTCGTAAAGCCGGAAACCTATCAGGCGCTCGCTGCCGTTCCGGATCTGCGAAAAGGCAGGACTACTGCCCACGACAACGAACCAGTCTCGTCAGTTTCCGACGCGGTCGTAAACGCAACATTACCGGAACTGTCGCAAATGGTCGCGGACATGGTGCGTGTGCAGAGATTCACCGGCTGCCGTCCGACGGAAGTCTGCTTGCTGCGTCCTGGAGCGATCGAAAGACATGGTGACGTCTGGTTTTACACGCCTGACCAACACAAGACCGAGCATCAAGACCGGCAGCGAGTAATCTTTATCGGTCCTAACGCTCAAGAGGTCCTTATTGGCTACACGGATCGCGCAGACCACGAGTTTTGCTTCGATCCGCGAGAAGCACCGCTGGCACGCAAAAATGCGAGAGAGCGATACACGAAGGATTCATACGGAAGAGCCGTGCGGCGCGCCGTCGACAGGATCAACCGTCGCCGAATTGAAAAAAATGGTGACGAAGCCGTATTGCTTGAAAAATGGTCGCCGAATCGGCTTCGACACTCAGCAGCCACCGAGATCCGCAGAGAGTTTGGTATTGAAGGTGCTCAAGTGATTCTCGGGCACAGCTCAGCGGACGTGACACAGGTGTACGCAGAGCGAGATCTGCAACTTGCGGTCGATATCGCTCGAAGGCTCGGATAGCATGGCACACAAACGAATGCGACCCTGACTAGACTCGCACTGAATCGAGTCCTCGCCGCTGAGTTATTCGTTCAACTCTGCGGCGATCGACGCAAACTGTTCCAACGCCGTTTGCAGGTCGTCAGCGATCTCTTGGGCGAGAACCTGTGGATCGGGCAGGTTCTCGCTGTCTTCCAGCGAATCGTCTTTCAACCAGAAGATATCGAGGTTGGCTTTGTCGCGTTTGATGATCTCGTCGTAGTCAAACGAACGCCAGCGCCCGTCTGGGTTCTTTTCCTCCGACCAATTCTGCCTTCGTTTTTCTCGTGGCTCTTCCGGCTTGTAGAGCGTGGCGAACTCGTCGAGGTCGGTGCGTTTGAGTGGATTGGTTTTGAGGGTGAAGTGCATGTTGGTGC
>JAGQPC010000974.1 GCA_020426925.1 Planctomycetales bacterium
GGCCTGATGCGAGCCGTCGACAAATACGAATATCGCCGAGGTTTCAAGTTCTCGACGTATGCAACTTGGTGGATTCGACAGGCGATTACTCGCTCGATCGCGGATCAAGCCAGGACGATTCGCATCCCAGTCCACATGATCGATGTCTTGTCGAAACTGCGGAACATTCAAAAGCAGCTGCTGCAAGAGAAACGGCGCGAGCCCACGATGTCCGAAATCGCAGACCGAGCTGAAATGTGCATTGAGGAAGTAAAACGCGTTCTAGACATTGGCCGTCATCCGGTAAGCCTCGATCGTCCTGTTGGCGAAAGCGAAGACGCCGCATTCGGCGAGTTCGTCGAAGATCACAACAGCGACAATCCACTTCGCACCGCGACGAACGGAATCCTTCGTGAGAAAATCGAACGCTTGCTAAAAACGCTCACGTACCGCGAGCGGGAAATCATTCGATTACGTTATGGTCTGGGCGACGGTTATACCTACACGCTCGAGGAGGTTGGCCGTATCTTCCGAGTGACTCGTGAACGTGTGCGTCAGATCGAAGCCAAGGCCGTAAGAAAACTGCAACACCCAATTCGCAGCCAGCAGCTTGAAGGCTTTATGAAAGCCGCTTAACTACTCGCTCGCATCCGACGAATTTCAAACGCCACGCAGATATGTTCTGCATGGCGTTTTTTTGTTGGCAGAACGCTGCAAAAGATACACTCTGCTAGTCCTTCGACCTACGTCGCCGAACACGATCGTATCGAACTCGGCAACCGATCGGCACCGTTTCGGACTTCTCAATCTTTCCGTCGCCCAACACGGCGTCGACAGCAACTTGAACGTACTGCTGCTTTACTTTTTTCGCGTCGGGGCTATCGTCCATGGCTCCCATGTAAACGATCTTCCGATCTTTATCCAGCACAAAGAATTCAGGCGTGTATCCCGCGCCGTAGTCACGAGCAATCTTTTGAGTCTCGTCAAATAGATACGGAAATTTGAATTCCTTGGCTTCCGCTTTTTCCTTCATCTTGTCAGGCAAGTCTTCGGGAACCTTGTTGACGTTGATCGCGATCAATTGAACGTCTTGCTTTTTGTTTTTTTCCACGAACGCGATGATTCGATCTTCGTAGTCCACTGCATACGGACAGCTGTTGCACGTAAAAACGACGACAACAACTTTCTGTTTGATTTTCGACAGCGAATATTTTTGGCCATCAACTCCAGGCAAGTCTTTCCATTCGGGGGCTTTGTCACCAATCGACAGAATCGGGTTAAACTCGCCGCCAAATGCACAATGAACTGGCGCCAAGAAAACGATGAGCAGCACGAATTTTGCTATGTTCAGCATGACAGGTAATCCCTCCAATGCGTAAATATCGAATCGAGGCCCCGCATTCTAGCAGGAAAGCTGGACTAACGAGCAAAAAGCTAGGCTATTGAGAAGCGGATTTCTGAGTTAACAGGCCCTGTGCGTCATTCCCCAGCGGAATTCAATCTATTGGTTTTCGACATTGTATACCTTCTGTTTTTGCTGGTACCGGCAGCGGTCGCGATCGCCTATTTGCTGTTTTTTGTATCGCTGCGGCTGCTAGGTGTGCGAGAACGCCAAACAGCCGCGGACCGCAAAACTCGATTCGTCATCTTGGTTCCGGCTCACAATGAAGAACGCACGATCCAGGCGACATTGGAATCGATTGGTCGCGTCGACTACCCGACTGCCAACGTCCAGACAATCGTTGTCGCCGACAACTGTACCGACAACACTACGGAAATTGTTCGTGGCTTTCCCGTCGAATGCCTCGAGCGAGTGGATCCAGAAAACCTTGGCAAAGGACAAGCGTTATCGTGGGCTCTCGAGCAGATTGAATCTCTGGAATACGACGCCGTGATTGTGATCGATGCGGACTGCCCGATCGATTCGCAGCTTCTAAACGTGTTTGATGGATTCTTTGAAGCGGGCGTCGACGCGTTGCAAGCGAATCACCGAGTGATCAATACGGACGCAAGCCCGATTGCGTACGCAGCCGCCGTTGGCCGTGCGTTAGAGTACGACCTGTTCTATGCACCGAAATCGGCGGTCGGATTGCCAGCCATGCTCGTGGGCACTGGCATGGCGTTTCGCCGAAGCCTCTTGCACAAAGTCCCATGGACGTCTCATAGCTGCGCCGAAGACACAGAGTACACGCTCGACCTCGCCAGAAACGGAGTTCGAGTCCATTTCGTGTCGAATGGCTACGTTCATTGTTCCGGTGCAACTTCCAAACAAGAACTTGAAATCCAACGAAGTCGTTGGGCCGCCGGAAACATCGCGATCGGCCGAATGAACAGCGGACGGTTGATCCTCGAGGGCCTCCTTCGGTTGCAGCCTCGCATGGCCGACCTTGGTCTCACGCTTCTCCTTTGCAGCCGTCCGCTGGTGATGTTGCAAGCCGCAATTACGATTCTGCTCGGAATCATGATGCACGTGCTTTCTCCGACCGGCACGCATCACATTTTCGCAGTTGCCGCAGGATGTCTTGCCACTGCGTACGCCGCGTGGATTCTGCTGGGAGTGTTGTGGGTCGGCGTAAACGCGAAGCGACTTCGGTTCCTTGCAAAAACTCCGCTCGTGGTTGCTCGACTCGCGTGGATTTCCGCGGCGTCTGCGTTCGACGGAAAGCACATCGGCTGGAAACGGACTCCCAGAGCGTAGCACGATGACTGCACCAATCCCAAAAAGCGACGGACCTGTGCGAGTGCTCGTACTGCGCGGCGTCGATGGCGCAGGCGGCGGCGCAGACGAAATTATCCTGAGAACTGCCGCGAATGTTTCTCGCGAACGAATTGAAATGAAGCTGTGCTTCTTCCGTCACCGCGATGACAATGAATTCACGTTCGAAGGTCGCTCACGTGAGCTGGGGCTTGAGTATTGCGACATCAAACATTCCGGAGCGTTTGACTTGTCGGTGTTGCCTCGGCTTCGCGCAGTAATCTCGGACTTCAATCCTTCCGTCGTTCACTCGCACGATTACAAAGCGAACTTCTTCAACCGAGCTGTCGCCCGGCGGAACAAGCACAAGACTTTGGCAACTTCGCACGGATGGACGGGACACGGATTCGTCGAGCGTTTCATTTATTACCCGTGCGACAGACGGATCCTCCGTAAGTTTGATCGAGTGATCGGAGTTTCCAATGAAATTCGAGACACACTGATTAGCAGTGGCGTGCAAAGCGACAAGGTCTCAGTCCTGCTCAACGGCATCGATCCGGCCGATTATCAACCGTCACCAGAAATCCGGAATCGAGTTCGACGCGATTTGGGAATCGATGAAACGGATGTCGTGATTGGAGCCGTTGGTCGCGTTGAACGACAAAAGCGATTTGACCTGACACTGATTGCGTTTGCCGAAATACAAAAAAATGTCCCTAATGCACAACTCTTGATCGCGGGCGAAGGAAGTCTCAAGCGAGAAATCGAATCGCAGATTCTCAATATGGGTTTGCAGCACTGCTGCCGGATGCTGGGGCATTGTCCCGACATGCGAGAAACGTACCAAGCGTTCGATGTACTAGTGCAGTCGTCTGATTATGAAGGAACTCCAACGGTCGTCGTGGAAGCGATGGCACTCGGAATTCCAGTCGTCGCAACCGACGCCGGTGGCACGGCTCAATTGGCATTCCCCAATGAACACGCTCTGATCGTTCCATGTGGTGACACATCTGCAATTGCCGCCGCGGTGATGCAATCGATTCAAAACCGTGATCAAACACAATCGCGAATTGCCGCAGCTCGACAGCGAGCCGAAACGGAACTCACATTTTCAAACCGGACCGAGCAACTCACCGCGATCTACGAATCGCTGGCTCGATCAACTTAGTTCACGCCTCGATCACTCGTCTGTATTTTTGGGAATCGGACCGACACCCTGTGTCTTCATGTCGATCGAATAGAGCCCCTTCGTTGCCGTGATGAACAACGTCTTGCGGTCCGATCCGCCAAAACAAACGTTAGCTGTCCATGTGCCGCTGAGAGGAACCTTCCCGATTTGCTCGCCAGCTGAATTGAAGATCGTCACGCCTTGTCCGGTCAAATAGACATTTCCATCGGAGTCAATCGTCATGCCATCCGAGCCCATTTCGCAAAACAGCGTGCGGTTCGAAAGTCGCCCGTCGTCACCGATGTCGTACACGTAGGTTTTCTTGTCACCGATGTCTGCGACGTATAGATGTTTTCCATCTGGCGTTCCGATGATGCCGTTCGGCTGGACGAGTTTGTCATCGGCGCGAGTAATTGTCTTGCGATCGCGGTCGATCATATAGACATGTTGGCCATCCTGTTCACCTGGTCCACGGTTCCAATACGGCCGTTTGTACAGAGGATCGGTGAAGTAGATTCTGCCGCTCGGATGAACCCAAAGATCGTTCGGTCCATTCAGCAGTTTGCCGTTGTAGTTGGTGATCAGAACCTTGTGCGTGCCATCCATCGCAATCGCCCAAAGTTCGTTTTTCTCATCAGCACAGGCCAGCAACGTTCCATTCAGATCGAAGAACAGGCCGTTTGACCGCCCGCTTGGCTTCAGGAATGTCGAAAGCTTGCCATCGGTGCTCCACTTCATAATTCGATCGTTTGGTTGGTCGGTAAAAAAGACGTTGCCGTGTGCGTCAGCAATTGGTCCTTCGGTGAACTTGAATTCGGATGCCAACGTTTCTAATTGGGCTCCGTCGGCAACTGGTGATTCGGCAGCCAAACGATGGCAAAACCCGACGCTAACCCAAACGCATACAACTATGAATCGAAAAGTTGGCATCTCAAATCTTCCAATCAAGAACAGAGGTAGACGGGGAAACAGTCGGTCGATACGCGAGTTACCGAAGCACTTCGCCCTTGACGTCCAGTAACAGAGAATTCGGAGCGGAATTTCCAAACAGATCGAACCGGTCGAATTGCCAGACGACTTTCTTCGATTTCGGTTCAATCTCAATCAATAAGGGATTGTCCGGCCCAGCATGACAGTTGCCGATGACGTAATTGCCATTCGGCAGAACTTCCAGTGTCGTGACCCAGGCGAGCGCAATGCCAGGCAGATCGTTCTGATGAATCTGCCAAACGATTTCCTTGTCAGGCGTGACCTCAATGACGCTGTGTCCGTTTCCTGTCGCGATCAGAGTGTTATTGTTTTTGAATCGCACGGCGGCGAAGCACTTGTTGCCGAACGCTTCAGGACCGTGACCTCCTTTGGCTTTCTTGCCAAACATCGGCACGGCGTATTCCCAAACAACTTTGCCGTCACTCGAGTATTCGCGGACGCTCCCATCGGCTTCGTGACAGGCGAGATAGTTGCCGTTCTGCAATTTGCGAACCAATCGAGTATCCGTGTGCGCGTCTCGGTTGTTCACTTGCAACTGAAATTGCTTGACGATCTTGCCGTCACGGTTAACTTCGATGAGACGAGCCGGACCTGACTCGGCAATCATCACGTTGCCATCGGCCAGAGGCTGGAATGCGTGAACTTCGACTCGTTGCCCGGCATTTCCGTTTTGTGTCGAACTATCGTATTCCCAAACGATGTTTTTGGTTTCCGGATCGATCTCGACAACTTTCTTCATGTGCTGCTGGACCATGATGTGGCCATTATCGAGCACGTGAATGTCGTGAATGCCGCCCCACGGCATTTCCCAATCGATTTCGCCTTTGTCATTGACGATCGCAAGGCGATTGTTGCCCTGCATCAGAACCGTGTGCCCAATCGCACTGTGCGTTAGCGTGAAGAGAAGCAGAATCAGAGTGCGAAGAATCGCTTTCATGTTAGGAACTCGCTGATTTTGATAGGCTAGCTACAAATTGCTGAGCCGTATCATAACCGCAAGTTCCGTCGTTTTCAGCGTCTTGGACACTGGCGGTCCAACCGAATCGCATTCGAAATCGGCAAGATCGGTGGTGAGCGTACCAAGCTCGCTTCAGTTGATTCTGCGAATGGCGTCGTTTTCGTTTTCCGTCAGGCATTGTTTCGTCCTCCCACCTAGGACAGCGAACAAGCTTCTTTTTTGTTACGTCACTGACAGATAATTCACGAATCGGTCGGCTGATTACACGACGAGAACAAAAAACCGACAAATACGGCTGTTTTTCGACTATTCAGGAACGCCTGACACGATCACTCGGCAGATCAGCCTGAAACCTGCCACGAAAAAACTACAGAACAGAAGAAGTAGCGGGAAGTCGCCGTCGCGTGTGAACACGCAGTAGACGGCTAATGAGCTGCCTGATGCCCCACCACTTCAGCCACTGCAGCCCGATAAGGTTCTCCATACCTTAGTAGTGTCGTCGTGGCGTGACCGTCATGAGCAATCGTTATGACATACAGGCGGTCGTATTCGCCTTCGACGTTGATCGGTTTCCCTGGTTCGCCACCGAGTTCCCTGATGACGGAGCGAATCGAAGAGCTGTGCCCAACAACCAAATGCCGTCCACCAAGCTTCCGAATTTTACTGACGAGCAACTTCGCATCCGCTCGATCGTACGCTTGCGTCTTCAAGCCACGGACTTTTGCCAACGGCGCAGCGGTCCCTTTCGTTCGCGCATAACCGGTGCTGTGGACGTAATCAATTTCGGCATCTGCGAGGACGCGTGCAAGCTCCTGTGCTCGCGTTTGTCCAAGCTCCGATAACGCAGCGTCGTCGCTAGAATCGACCTTTTCGCCGTGCCGGACGATGAAGACAACGGTCTCATTGTCGGCACTCGCATCCGACGCGTGGATCGCCGTCGCTGCCAGCGCCGCTGCGACGAGCAGTACCGACAGCGGGAACAGCAACTGATCACGCCTGCGAATTAAAACACCCACGGTCGAGCCTGCTTAATAGAGAGTTTTCCGTCCTTCGTAATCTTGAATTCGATTTCCATCGCGAACTGATCGCTGTTCGTTTTTCCGTAGAGGTTACGGAATCGAGCGTGGATCCGACTCAGCCCCTGACGAAGTTCCTTCAACTGCTCAGCGTTCAACAATCGTTTGCCATTCGGTGCCTTGCGGACGACTTGGTGCCCGTTGTCCTCCCACCAGGCAAGCAAGATCTCTTCCGGTGACGAGTCTGCGTCTGGGTTGGTGACGAGGTCTTCGCCGATTTGCGTGTTGATGTAATAGTTGCCATCAGTTTCGTAAAGAATATCGTCTGTCACGGCCACGCCATTTGCTTGTTCGTCGCTGAAGTTCGGGTGCATTAAGACGCCCATGGCGGCGTGCATGTGGTCGATCCGATAAAACTCGCGCTCTTCGAATGCGCGGAAGTTCCACAAGCTGGCATAAACCTGCTTGATCGATTTCGCGAGATGACCTTCCTCCGGATGGTGAGTATACGAATCGTACAGCCCCGCTCCGCTGAAGCCCGCAAGATCTTCATTGTTGGTGCTGGAGCGACAGCGAATCGACCTTCCGGACGGGAATGACTTCTGAGCGTCATCCAATGCAGACATCATCCATTCCGGCATCGTGCCCTTTTTGATGAGTTTCTGAAGTTTCTTGAGTTCGACGTCCTGAACTTCGCGATCATTCTTGAATTTGTCATTGTTTAGCAACTTCGTGACGACTTCGTAGAAACCATTGTGCTTCATGAACTCGTCGTAAAAATAGAACGGCACGGCAACTCCATCTGGAATCACGCCCTCAGGAAGCTCGAACGTTTGCATTGCTGCCATATTCGCCGATTTCACGCCAAAACTACTCGCGTCACCGAAACCGATTTTCGCCAGCGGAAGAATTTCTTTTTGCGAGAGGTCGCGTTGTGGAGTTTGTGGTTCTTTAGGACGGATGCCCTGGAAGTGCGAATCGACTTCTTCCGTGGTGGCCTCACGAATTTTATACCCTTGTGGCGTAACTTCGTAGCGAACCAGCTTGCCAATCAAGGATTTAATTGCTTCGTCTTGCGAAGCGTTAATGACGAACGCGTTGGGAACGCGATCTTGGATGGCTCGCAGATTGACGTGCGACAACGGAGTCTGACGAGCTTCGGAAATAACTCCCGCAACTCGCGGCATTTGGTTCGGCAGCGTCTTGCAAATCACAATGTCTCGCGGCGAAGGACGAGTCTCATTTTCCATCATGCGAAGCCGGCCATACGATTCAGCAACGTTCAGCGGCAGAAAACCAATATCTCCATAAACGTCACTGTCGAAGTGCACCGCGATCTTCCCTTGCTCATATTTTTCAAAGTCAGCGACGACATCGGTTTCTCGAAAAGGATGAAACGCGAGTTTGCCTTTCACAAACGGCATCGTTTCGATGACCGCGTCGTATGCGAACTTGATTTCTTCAAACGAGAACTGGTCATTGGGCTGAAAATCAAAGATGTACAGCCCTGGTGTGCCATCTGGACTGATCCGCCGCGGAAGATAAGTCACGGCGCCTCGCATTGTGATACCACGCCGCTCGCCGTCAGCGTTCGTTTCTTCGGGTGGACCTCCGCGACCACGTCGCCCACGACCGCCCGGCCCACCTGGTCCACCTCCGAGCCCAATACGCCCCATGAATTGAGGATGCGCCTGAATGTTTTCGGTGTTCATCCAATAAGTTTCTGATTCCTCAGTTGGGACGTTCGTGACAATGAATTTCACGAACTCAAGGTCGGTCAAGTAATCGTCCATGCGCATCGGACCTTGGTAGGACAGCTTTTCGAACGTCTCACGATCCGGGACTTTCGCGACACCCAACTCGAACGGCAGATCTTCCAGTTTGATGCGTTCGCCGCTACCGCGAAAATCTGGTGGGCCTCCAAAACCGAAGCGGCCGGGCTGGCCGAGTACGTTCAGTGGCGACGCCGCGCAAATCGCAACGACAAATGCTGGCAAGAATATAAATCTCATGGCGATATCCCATTCGCATCGAACTGAAGTCTTGTGTGTCGCCCGCACTCCGCAAGCAGTTTTGGATCTAACACCGCCATTGCCGTGTGGTTGCGGTGCAATCGTGAATTGAGCCTTCGCCACGTCATGGTGGCGCTTCTTTGGGTGGCTGGCAGCCGCGCGATAGCGAGCCCCAAAACTCGCGACCACCCAAACTCTTAAAACAACCCGCGTCTGCCGGCGTTGTTGGTCGCCGAATCGTGATTGCACGCTTTTTTTTGAGAATCCTGCCAAATTTCTGTCGCGTGAGCCACGAAATTCGGCCTTTTCATTTGTAGGGCCGGATTACCCATCAGTCGGCACCAACTAGAACTCAGGTTCAAGATTCGGTACAGAGAACTCTATTCATTTCACGGAGCATCAAGCGCATGTCACTCTTTTCCAGAAACAACACCAAGAAAGCAAATCGTCGCAGTTCCGCGTCCCGACACAGTGTCGGGCGTTGTGAGAATCTTGAATCTCGCTACATGCTGGCCGCAGACACAGTGATCGTTGGCGACGCAATTCCAGGTGACAGCAACGCTGACGGCAACTTTGATTCGTCCGATTTCGTGGTTGTATTCCAAAGCGGCAAATTTGAATCTCAACAGCCTGCGTCGTTTGCGGAAGGCGACTGGAACCACGATGGATTCTTCAACACGGGTGACTTTGTAACCGCTTTCCAGGGCGGTCACTACGAACGTAACTTACTTCGCGCTGAACCAGCTGTGAACGATGGTGCCGATGACACCGCTGATGGCGGTACTGACGACGGAGGCGAAGTCGTCGATGACGGCGAAGTTGTTGACGAAAACACGGACGACGCAGACGACACAACTACCGAAGAAGAAGCAGGCGAAGGTCACCACGGATTATTCCATGGGATGCTGCACGGATTGTTGCACCGACACGCTGGACGTGGACACGGTTCAACTGTTGACCGCGTCATCGATAGCCTAGCGGCAGGAATCGAGTCTGGAGACCTTCCCGGCGACCTCACGGCAGATGACGCTCAGGCGATCATCGATGGCTTGAACGCAGCTGTCGAAGCCGGTGATCGTGACGCTGTAGCTGAATTGCTTGGACAGGTTCGAGCTGAGAAGCACCAAGACGCTGTACAGGCTAAGATCGACGAACTTCAGGCTGAACTAGATGCAGCAACTGAAGCTGGTGAAGAGTCGCTGTACGGATTGCCAGTGGCCGACGTTCAGGCAGCATTGGCCGCAGCGAACGAAGCCGTTGCCGCTGACGATTTGGCAGCAGCAGGTGAAGCATTGGCGTCTGTCCGAGCTGCGAGACATGACGCAGCCGTTGCGGAACGAGCGGCAAATCATGTCCAAACCAAGATTGATTCGCTCCAAGCGGCAATCGATGCAGCTAAAGAAGCTGGCGAAGAAACCGTTCACGGTCTTGCCATCGCTGACGTTGAAGCAGCTGTTACCGCAGCCAGCGACGCACTGGCCGCTGGTGATCTCGATGCTGCTCGAAGTGCTCTTAATGACCTACGGTCGGCTCAACACGCAGCGGAAACCGCTGATCGGATCCAATCTGCGATCGATGCGTTGCAAGCTAACGTCGACGCAGCCAAAGAAGCCGGCGAAGAAACGATCGGTAACCTGCCAGTCGCAGACGTCGAAGCTGCAATCGCGGCTGCAACAGAAGCGTTGGCCGCTGGCGACACCGATGCCGCACGAGAGGCGCTTTCAGCAATTCGTGACGCCGCCCGCGAAGGTGGACATGGTCACAACGACAACGGAGATGGTGGTCGTGGCCACGGCGGTCAACGCGGAAGACACGGTCGACGAGGCGGACGTCGCGGTTAAGCGGCAACACCTTAGATCTACTATTTCACAATGTCGCACGACTCGCCATAAAAACATACGGCGAGTCGTTTTTTATTGCCGCTCGCCAAACGCCGTTACAACTCGTAGTCGTGCGAATCCGCTCGCAGGGTGCGTTCTCACTCTTCCTCCGCTTCTCCTTTGCCCGCTTTTTGGATCCCGTCCAACAAGAAGTTAGGCAACTTCCACTACCCGAAGCTTAAGCTGACACAGACTACTGGTTGCTCACAACAGATGACCTAATCTGGAAAAGCCATCAACATGGGCACCGAAGGCAGTCTTGCGTCGTGCGCACGACACGACCTGGCTGCCTGTGCTGGTGTTTCGCCACGCCAGACGCTTCGGTTCGCTGTCACCCACGTGAAGTAAACCGGAAGCCCATCTGCACGCATCCACTCATCAATCCATTTGCGCCCAATCTGGTTCCCATGTCAGTCCGTAGTCCTCAATCGTGAAGCTCTTAGTATCGACTGTGTGTTCCAAGCAACGTGCAGCTGGGGGCAATCTTTCCAGTCGATACAAGGAGTTAAGCGATGAGCATTGGTGACAGCGACTTCAATGAGAACGCCGACATTACGGCAAGCGATGGCAACGCTGGCGGTGGCGAATTTGACGCACCGCCAACAGGCGAAGAAAGCACCAGCGGCGGAGGTCTAGATTTTGACCTTCCGCCAGAGAGTGTTTCTGGAAGCTCATCCGGTGCCACCGGAGCCGCTGACGATGAGCCAGATCCCGTTACACAACGCGTGATTCAAGCAAAACAGGAACTTGAGCAACGGTTATGCGAGGCTGCATCTGAAAATGCGATGTCGCTTGCTGGAGCCCGAAATGCAGACGCTGGAGGCATTATCGGCGTGGGAGTTTCCATGGGAGCGATCCCTGGCCAATCCAGCCTGATCGTTTACGTCGAATCTGAATCCAACGAAGAGGAAGCGCGACGTGAGATGGTTGATGTGATGCGAGTTCAGGCTGCGTCCAGCGAAGATTTGCCTGTCGAAGTAGAAGTTACTGGCCCCGTCGAAGCCTACTCTAGTAATCGGTCTAAATTTCGCCCGGCGCCTGGCGGTGTCTCGGTCGGGCATTTCAATGTCACAGCCGGGACGGTCGGAGGCTGGGTCCGAGGAAGCACCGGAAATCGCGTACGCCGCCTGATGATGCTTTCCAACAACCATGTCTTGGCCAATTCGAATCGAGCACGATTTGGAGATTCGATCATCCAACCTGGAACGGCAGATGGCGGTGTATCACCAAGAGATCGAATCGCAATTCTTGAGCGGTTCGTTCCCATCAATTTTGCGTCGGGTGCGATTAACTATGTTGACTGTGCTACCGGATGGTGCTGGCCAGACCTCGTGCGAAGAGATCACGTATTTCATCGCGGTCGTCCCACGCCTCGGTTTTTCCGTGTTGGCAACAGCTTCGTCGCTCCGACGCGCAATCTGGTGGTTGGTAAGACGGGGCGAACCACGGACCTAACTCAAGGAACCATTCGTGCGACAAACGTATCGATCAACGTGAATTACCGATCGGCCGGAATCGCACACTTCCGCGATCAGTTCTCTGTTCGGTCAACAGGTACCGGCACGTTTTCAGCTGGCGGCGACTCAGGTTCGCTCGTATGGGAATGGAAAACCGGATTACCGCAAGTGGGGTTGTTGTTCGCCGGCGGTGGTGGAACAACTTTCTGCAATCCGATCCGTCGTGTCTACGCGGCACTACAGATCAAACCTTTCAACCTGTCATAAACGAATTGCGATCGAAGACTGCGGCCTACAAAACGGTCGCAGTTTTTGGTTTGGTTACAGTAGGTTCTACGAATCTTGATCGTTTATTGAGTTGTCAGTACGATGCATGAACGCAAGACGCCGTTTATTGCTTTGCTTTCACCCATTCAGCTGGTGAGAAGAACTTGCGGGCGTTTGACCACACGACAATTCGTCCTTGGAAAGGTCACGTGCAATGGCTTTCGAAGAAAACGCGGAAATGCCGTATGACCCAGCAGACGATATCCAGACTGCTGTTGCCGCTGCTGAACAGCAATTGATGAGTATCAGTGGCGTCAACGGCGTCGGCATCACATCTACGCCCGATGGCCAAGACGCAGTCGTCGTCTATGTCGCAAATGAGAAAGCGTTGTCGCAGCTGCCAGCTGAGATCAACGGTTGCCGAATCATTGGGGAAGTGACTGGCGAAATACGTCCGCTGTGATCGCTGATGAACTCGGCCGCCGCCTTACCCTGGTCCACCGTGCTCCAACCTTGCCCAAGCGGCTTGTTGATTTAATCAGTAGCACGGGTCCATGACCCGTGTAGGCAACGCGAATTGAATGTTACACCTTTGAAAACTAACCGACGTTCTTCTCGGTTACCTCGTGGCATCGCGGCCAACACTCACTTGAATCGCTCGACGAATTGCTGAAAGATTGTTCCGCTGGTGCCCCGATGGGCGGACTTCGCTGGACGCAGAAGTCATCGCGGAAACTTGCCGCGGAGCTGTCGTGACTTTTTTTTCGGGAAAAGCAAGCGGCCTTCAAGGAACTAGTTCGACGTCGCCAAGAAGACGATGCAACGAATGACATTCCGCGATTGCGCGTAACGCGAGCTGTACTCCACGCACGCCTGAGTCTCATCGAGTCGATTCTGCAGTTCTTATTGGCGACGGAACCGACCACAGTCAAGTCAGCGGTTCGCACACTGAACGAGCGAGTGCAAGACATCATCGTCCCGCCCAAATCACGTCGCACTCGAAACGCAAGCGAGGACGCAGCAGACGAAGAACTGGCGGAAGAGCCGGTGGCAATTACGTAGCCGCAAACATCGGCGAGCTGTCGATCCCCATGCTACGGCGCCCACTGTTCATCCATTTGGTTGCGTCGATTGTCGGAGCTGTCGCTTTTGGTGGTGTCTTTGTCTATTTGTACATTGAGACTAACGACCTGAATATCTTCCCTGACGACAAGAGCTATCTTGGGGCCACTCTGTGCTTAAATGCGTGCGCGAATGCTCACGCCGTGATGTATCGCTTGATCAAGTGCTTAATCAACTTCGCCGGTGTGCTGCCAAGATCCGGTCTTGTTAAACTATCTCCGCCTATGAGTTGTTGGCCCGAGGAATGGTACAAAGATGTCCAGATCGACGCGCGTCAACATCCGTTAGACTTAGACTAGCGGTTTGGCAACGGTGGGTCTTTTCCGCGTCCTCAGTAATGTGCGAGACCGGCATGACTTCTATCCCCAGGACTTTGATTACGCTGAACGTCAGCGGCCAGACTTCCGGCTCGTGATCACCTTTCTCTGGCATGACCTTTTCGATGTCGACACAGAAGGCAACTCGCACAATCCCGCCAGCCAACATGGACAGAACTTTACATTTGTAATCGTCAAGACGACTCGGAAGTTTTAGCTGTAACTCCCGCCGATGATAGGCCGCTGGTTCTGCGTATCGAATCGCAAAAACGTTGCCTCGCTGCACTTCCGAGAATTCAACTGGTAGCTGAAGCCGCAGACTGACTCGGGGGCAACTGCAGGGCGATTGCACGTTAAGTCA
>JAGQPC010000975.1 GCA_020426925.1 Planctomycetales bacterium
TCCCACCGTCGAACGCGTCATTCTCGCCTGCCTTCAGCGGGCCCCAGAAGATCGTCCTGATAGCGCTCGCCTATTGTCGCAGGCACTTCCTGGCGGAGACCCTCTCGAAGCCGCCATTGCTGCGGGTACGACTCCTGCGCCAATTCTGATCGCCAACGCGGAAGATAAAAACAGGTTGCCGTTCAAAGTGGGGATCGCGCTCCTGTGCGTTGTCGCCGTCGGTCTCGGAATCACCATCTACAACGGCCGCAAATTGAAACGCATGTTTGAGACTTCACCTCAAGTACTTTCGGACAGGTGCGCTGAAATTATCGAAGAACTCGGGTATTCCGATTTGCCGAAAAATACTCGTTTCGGCGCCGCCGTGGATCGGAAAGTTCAAAAGGAATTTGCCTCACAGCCAATTAAAGACCGAGACGCATGGTTAGAAATGCACGGGAGCCCCATGTTTCAATTTTGGCGCCGTTGGACAGACGGTGAGTTTATGGTGGAAGAGTATCATGGAGCATTTGTTGCCACCGCCAAGGGCCCGATTAAGCAAAACGAAAAAGAAGTAACAGTCGTCATCGACCCAAAAGGACAATTGCTCGAACTGAAAGTTTCCGGCCTTCAAACGAAAACCGAAGATACTGAACAGCCAACAATCGATTGGTCCAAGGTTTTACAACTGGCTGGGTTGGAACTTGCTGATGGAACGGCGACGGATCTTGTGTCCGATCCATCGGTTTTCTGCATAGAAAAGGTTGCTTGGGAATTCGGAACCGGTGAGAACAAACGTCTTGTCCAGGCGGGAGCCCTGCGAGGCAAATGCAACTATTTCGAGATATCCGAAATCAAGAAAAAGGGTCAGGACAAAACAGATGCTCCCAAGACGCTATGGGTCCGAATTGCTGAAAATTCCGGAATGGTGCTCTTCTCGTTGGTCAAGATTACCTTTGTGTTACTGGCCTGGGTAAATCTTCGGGCATCGCGTGCCGACCTGAATGGTGCTCTGCGAGCTGCGGCGTTTGTATTTGGTTTGTACGTTATTCAGGAAGTCCTTTCCCTTCGGATGACGTCACCGACATTTTGGCGGTCACTACTCTATGAACTTTGGGAGGATCGACCCTTCGGCCATATGATTGGGCACGCCTTCCACATCTGCATTATTTACCTAGGAATTGAACCGTACGTGCGTAGGCATTGGCCGCGATCTCTTGTTGGTCTCGCTCGGCTGTTGGATCTCCGGTGGACTGACCAGCGTATTGGTCAGGAATTGCTGATTGGCGTTAGTGCGGGTGGGTTTTGTCTGATAGCCACCCGTCTGCTTTCGTTAGCCACTGAAAACGCTCCCTTCGAGACTGTAGATGACGTCCTGAGTTACTGCCAACCTGCGTTGTTTGTTGCCGTGTTGTCCAATCGCATCGCAACCGTTTTTCTGGTTGCATTTGTCTATACCTCCTTTTGCGTGCTGGTTCGAATCCTTGTGAAACGCGTGAGATTTGAAATTGCAATCTTGACGTTCTTTGTGATTTTCGGCTTGATGAATCTGCTGCAAGCAGACGACCCATCGGCGAATCAAATCTTCGTGTCTCTTTTGTTTCCATTCGTTTTCGTCACGCTGTTTTTGCGTTTTGGGTTTCTCGCATGCTGCATCACGATGTTTACTATGTACTCATGCACACTTTCTCTGCCCGTAAATCCGGAAAGTTGGTATGCAGGCTATGCCTTCATTGCCTTTGCGATTCCAGCCGTGTTGGCACTTTTCGGGTTTGTCACGTCACAAGGTGGAATCTCCAAACTTTTGACGCATCTCGAACCACGACTTGAAGGGCAAACCATTTTACCTCGATGACGCTACAGGTTTGCGAGAACAGCTGACAACCAAGTGAGTGGAAAGATCTGAAGGCCAAGATCGGTTTCTTTGCGATTCTCCACGCCTGGGGACAAAAACTTGATCTCCATCGGATAAGAACGTCAGAACGTCAGTATGGAGAAGGAAGCTCTTGATACCAGTTGACCATCGGTTTCGGTGAACTAGCAAACGTTGGCTGGTGATCGCGTTCCAAACTCGTAGCTGTTTTCCCGAATGTTCGATGGTTCGGTCTCCCTGAGCCCCCGAGCAGCGATCCCATAGAATTTGCCGTTCGGACTTACAAATGTATTAGGCGAGCGTTTGACAGACCTGCTCAAAGATTCCCAGGAAACGCGGCAGGTCCACACTCGGATCAGGGCGATCGACGAGTAACTTTGCCAACGTCTTTCCTTCGACCAGCTTCATCGTGACGAAAGGACGCTTATCGGCGAACTGTCCCAACTCATACACCGGTGCGATTCCTGGGTACTGCAGCTGGCCGCCGATTTGAGCCTCTTCGATAAACCGTTCGACGATTTCAGGTTTCTCTTTGTGCGTATCGAGCAGCACCTTGACCGCAAGTTTCCGCCCCAGATCGACATCGCGTCCGAGCAGAGCGGCGCCCATGCCACCGCGAGCGATTTCACCTTGAAGTTGATAGCGACTATCCGACGGAGTTTGAGGAATCTGGTCTGACTGAGGCCGAATGAGCGGCTCCCTGCCAATTGCTGACTCCTGCAAGGCGACATGCGGTACGTTGCAATTCGATTCGAAGTCTTGCAGTACGCTGCTTCCGCCAGGGCTTGCCTGACACGCCGTTATGGCAAGTTCGGGAGGCGGCGAGGAACGAAAGCCATTGGCCCGTGATTGCACTGCCAGTAGCTCGTCGAGCTGTTCGCGAAGCTGAAGGTTGTCTCCGCAATTTCGATCCAGAAATGCCTCGCGTTCCTCGGGTGGCTACCTCACGCACATCCCACGAAAAAAAGGTGCAAGCACATTCCTGCACTTGCACTCTGCGTTTCGTTGCCAGTAACGACTTCCCAATCAATCGACGATCGGTCGACCATCCCAGATGGTGGGCTGTGGGCCCCATCCATATGCGAAGACGCGGTTCTCGCCAGGAAGTCTCACGATTTGCAGAGGCCTGAAAAAACTGAAGGAGTGCACTAACAACGCGTTTCCGCGCGCCGCATCCCACACCTTCATCTCTCCTCCTGCGACGGTGCTGCCCTCAGCATCCATCGAAATCAATCGATCACCATCCAACGACCATGCGAATTGAACCTGCTGCTGCTTCGTTTGTTTGAATGCTTGGACCTTGGTTTGTGTTTTCAAGTCCCATACGTCAATCGACCAGCCACTTGTGTTGAGTGTGGCGATCGCCTGGCCATCCGGTCGGAATACAATCGTGTTTCGACCGCCAATCGCATTCGTCCTGTCACCGGTAAATGCGATGTTGAGTTTTTGTAGCTGCCGCCCACTGTCGGCATGAAAAAGAGTGACCATGGTCTCACGCTGAGGATCGGTTGACTTCGCATTCTCCGTCTGATTGGTCGGTACGTTCGGCTGGGACTCGACTAACAACGATTTGCCATCCGGAGAAAACAAGAGGTCAACAACGTCCTGCACTTCAAATTCGGTTACGACTTCCAGCGTATCGGAATCAAAAACAGCAATCCGTTGCCGACGTGAATCGTTTGCCCCGAGTTTCTCGATCAGCCCGGCAAATCGAGGACGAGCCGGATTCCCGACAAGGCGAAGCATCGACTCCTGGTCAGAGTTCTTCCATAAAGTTCCTATTGGTTTGCCCAATTCTACACTCCAAACGTCAATCCCTGTCCCGGAACCGCGAGGAGGCGTAACGAAGAAAATCCGACG
>JAGQPC010000976.1 GCA_020426925.1 Planctomycetales bacterium
ACGTCCGGGACCCCGTCCCCGGTCGTGTCGACCGGCGGGCTCATGGTGATCCGGCTCACCCCCTCGATCGCGGGGAACACGTCCGGGACCCCGTCCCCGGTCGTGTCGTAGTTGACGATCACGATGTCCCCGTAGACCGCGTTCGTCAGGTCCCGGCACTCCAGGTAGACCGGGCTGTTCCGGTCCAGCGCCGGATCGGTGAGGATCCCCTCGCAGCGGCGGAACGCGTCCTCCAGGTCGGTCGCCCCGGTCGTCGTCGTGCTCATCCCGGACGCGTCGAGGACCCCGAACCCTCCGAGCGCCACGATCGCCGCGAACCGGCCGACCGGGTCGTCCGGGAAACCGTCCGCCCCGGTGAACCCGCCGAGATCGAAGCTGAACACCCCGTAGGGGCCGCGCGCCTCCACCCCGGTCTCCACGAAGCCGGCGTTGGACCGCTCGGTCCGGGCGGTGACCGGGGCCCCGATCTGGGTCGGGATCGGCTCCCCGCCGGCGCTGACCAGGACCGCCTCGATCCGGACCTCCCCGTTGTCCGGGTCCCCGTCGATCAGCGCCTCCGCGATCGCCCCCTGCCCGCCCGGGTCCAGCTCGGTGGCGTTGAGCGTGAGCTGCGGGACGGTCGCGTCATCCGCCATCACGGCGCGGGTCAGGAGCCGGAACTCCTGCCCGTAGAGCCGGTCGAGGGCGCCGCCCCCGTCGAGGAAGGAGAGGGGCAGGAACCCCCGGTCCACGAGGTCCCCGACCCCGTATCGGCGAAGCGCGGACCCGCTCAGGACCGCCTCCTCATAGAGGTCGTCCAGGACCTCCTCGTAGCGGGCGGAGATGAAGTTCTGCGCCCCCTGCATCATGAGGGCGTATTCGCGCGCGATCAGGATCTCCTCCTGGCGCCGCTGCTCCTGCAGGATGAAGGAGGCATGCCATGAATCGGCATCAGCGATCAGCTAAACCTTCGAAGGAACAGAGAATCGCAATCGATTCACAAGAGCTGCATCAGATTCTCGAGTGGTACGAAACGCAACTGGAATCGGGAGCGGCACCATCCATTGAAAGCATCGTCGCCGAACACCCGGAACACGCAGAGACTCTGAGGCAAATCTTGCCCACTGTCCAAGTGCTGATCAATCTGAATGACGAAGCTGCCGATGAATCGGCACCATCGCTAGCCTGCGATCATGAACCTTCATACGCGCCGCGCGAGCTGGGCGATTTTCTACTGCGTCGAGAAATTGGACGCGGCGGAATGGGAATCGTTTACGAAGCCAAGCAGTTGTCACTGGATCGCCAAGTGGCTGTCAAGGTCTTGCCATTTGCCGGGATGCTAGAAACGAATCAGCTGCAAAGATTCAAGAACGAAGCGAGAGCTGCCGCATCGTTGCATCACCCGCATATCGTCAACGCATTCTATGTCGGTCAGGAACGAGGTCTCCATTTCTATGCGATGCGTCTTGTTAATGGTGTCAGCCTCGCGGAATTAATCGAGACCTTGCGTTCTGACGATCGGAAGAAAACCGAGCCAGATCGGTCGACGGCGTCTGAGCATCCCGTCGATAACGAAGCTGAAACGTCTCCCATCGCAGAGTTCTCAACGCAACGAGATCGTCGAGAATACTACCTTTCCGTGGCACAGCTGGGACGACAAGCGGCCGACGCGTTGGAGTACGCTCATTCGATGGGTATCGTTCACCGTGATATCAAACCGTCGAACCTGCTGCTCGAGGGCTCGCATCTATGGGTGACCGACTTTGGCCTTGCCTCGACACAGACCGACAAAACGTTGACGGTTTCCGGCGATCTGCTCGGCACGATGCGTTACACAAGTCCCGAACAGGCAGCGGGAGAAGCGAAACATGCGGATCCTCGATCCGATATCTATTCGTTAGGAGCAACTCTGTATGAGCTAGTCGCTCTGCAACCGGCGGTGACCGGAGAGACACGAGGGCAGCTTTTGCATAATGTCATCCACTCGCCGCCCGTCGCGTTGAACCGACTTGTTCCCCGTGCGCCCACCGATTTGACGAATATTATCGCCAAAGCCATTTCCAAATCGCCGGACGATCGGTATGCGACAGCAGCCGAATTTCGAGACGATTTGGACCGCTTTCTAACTGGCAAAACCGTCAAAGCGCGGCCCATCGGTCGGCTGCGATCGTGCTTTAGGACTGCGCAGCGGTATCCACTTCAAGCCGGTTTATTGGCAGCCGTCATTGTGTTGCTTTCAATCTTGGCCATTGTAGGTTCCTATTCGGCAGTTCGACAAAGCAAAATCAATCGGCGACTAGAGGAACGAAATTATGCGTCCGAAGTAGCGGATGCGTATCACGCCTGGAATGCGGGGCGACCAAGGGAAATCCGCAACCACTTGGCTCGCTATCAAGGGGCGAAGTACGACAAATTGCGTGGCTTCGAATGGTACCACTTGCATGGCCGACTGGATCAGTCGCTAGACGTACCGACTGCCGTGCATCCAGGGCCAGTATGCCGCGCAATTTATTCGCCCGACGGGGCGATGGTACTGACAGCATGTGCCGACGGTATTATCCGCTACTGGGACGCGTCAGACATGTCGTTGATCAAGGCACTGCGTGCCCATGACGACAAAGTCCAATGGATCGAGTATTCTCCTGATGGAGAGTGGCTGGCATCTTCATGCGTGGACGGGACAGTCAGTCTTTGGCACACGGCCACTCAACAATTGCTTGCGACACTACCTCGACATCAACTCTGTGTTTTACAAGCGTCATTTTCACCTGATGGAAGATTTCTGGCGACTGTCGAGGAATACAAAGCTGTTCACCTGTGGAAGTTGGCAGTCGGTGATGAAGGACTTGAGTGCCTCAAGGTTGCCGAGGGATTACATCAGGACATCTATCATGCGTCGTTTGCGCCGAATGCTCCTGTTCTCGTGACAGCCAGTGATTCCCAAGGCGTCCGAGTCTGGGATCTGATCGAGAACGACTCTGTTCAACTGCAGTTGGCAAACACCTTAACAAGTGAAAGCGGTGCAAACCAAACGGCGTTTTCTCCGGATGGAGATCGTTTGGCGATCGTCGGCGAAGCATGCGTTGAGGTCTGGAACCCTCAAGATTGGACTCGCATCGCCGACCCTGTGGAAATCGATAGTGGAACGACGCTTGATTTTTCTCCTACGTCGGATCGGATCGCGACTTCTGGGCGAGTAGGAAATATCCAAGTATTTGACCCTGCACTTCGATCTCGTGAAATCACAGCCGCGCACCTTAAAAATGTCACTTCCATTGTCTATTCGCCGTGCGGCAGATTTCTGCTTACAGCCAGCGCCGACCACACGGCCAAGCAATGGCATCTCAATTCGCCACCGAGTGTAGCTTCGGTTCCCAACGATTCTTCCTCAAACGTATGGAACTCGAAGTCACTTCAACTCTGCCAGATCGATGGTGGTCCGACAGACGACCAGAATCGAATCGTAGCTGTCATTTCCTTCTCGCCTTACTTAATGACTCCGGAGAACCAGCACGAATCGCGTCTGCAGTTTGTCGATCTCTCATCGGGAGTCAGCCAAACGATCGCCAGAGGCGAAGGAGAATATGCTTCCCTAGCACGTTCGCCAAATTCGCGCCATGTCGCAGTTGTCGGAAAGACGCCAGATGGCCGACGGTTTTATGAGATTTGGGACGTCGCGGAACGACGGAAGATCATCACACATAAGAGTCGTGCCATAGGCACTTTTTGGGACGCCGCGTTTTCCAACTCCGGCACGTATCTGGCCGTTACGGGGGCCAACACCATCGATTGTCTGGACCCGGCAATAGAACTGTGGGATGTCGAACGGCAAACGATGATCAGGACGTGGACCAGCATTCCGGCCATTTCGATTACCTTTTCTCTCGATGATCGACAGATCGCCGCAGGAGGCGGAACCTGGAAAGCAGGTGAAGTCCAAATTCTTGATGTTGCTGGAATACAGACGCCGACCGAACTGAAAGTTCGTGACCAACTTGTGACCAATGTCGTTTTCCATCCTTCGGGCAATGCACTGACCGCCACGGAATATCGTGGAGGCTTTCGATCGTGGAGTTGGCCGAACATGGAAGTGATGTCCGATTTGGAACGAATCCGAAAAATTACTTTCGGATGCGCGTTTTCCGCCGATGGCCGGACTTTCGGCATGAGCGTCGGTCGTCATGTCGAACTCTGGCAATCCGCAACGGGCTTACATCTTGGAGATTACGACGCGCCCGTTGGATTAGCATCGCCGAAGTTCTCCGACGACGGCAGTGTATTAGGTGCGGTTGGAACTGACGGTTCGCTCTACCTCTGGTATCGCGACGGACGCCAACGTGTCATCGAATTACCGAATCAAGACTGACCGATACGACGAGCCACTTTCATTTCACTTCCACCGTTAATAGCCAAGGAGTTATCAATGTACACCCAACGACGCATGTTCGCAGTTCTGTTGACCACGATTGCCATTTCTGTTCCGACAACGCGATGTCACGGTGAAACGCTGTTTTACGACGACTTTCAAGACGGTGAATTGGCGGATGACATGCCGGTGAGTTGGGTCCCGTTCAATCAGGGTGAATCCAGCGCTGTGGATGGCGACCTGATCGCCACACTAACAAACGACAATTACTTTCTTCTTACCGCAGATATCGGCGAGCAAACGGACGTCTCCATGCGGACACAGTTTCGACTTGTCGAGTTTCCCGATCCCGTTAGTGACGAGCTCGCGCTCGAGTTCATAGCACGCGGTAACGCCGAAAACGTGGAAGCATATTTATTAGGTCTTTTTGAAGACGGCGAGGCCTACATTTGGCACACGTGGGGTACAGGCCACAGCGTACTCGCGAGCACACAAACCGAATTACGCCCTTTGGAAGAAGACGTTGTCCTACAGGCAGACGTGATTGGAGATGAATTGAGTCTATGGGCGTGGAGAACAAACGAACCAATGCCAAAAGAACCGGTGGTTGATGTGATTTCTGACACATTGAGTCAAGGTGTGATCGGCTTCGACATCAGTTGGAAATCGCCCGGAAGTAGCGTCGCACTGAAATATTTTCACGCCGCCACCGAACACATTGGTGCGATTCTCGACGGCGACTATAACTTTGATGGAACGGTGAGCGGGATCGATCTCGACCTGCAGTCGTCTGCTCTCGTCAATCCCACCCCCGACCTGATGCGATTTGATCACGACAACGATGGTGCAGTGACAACTGATGACCGGTTGATCTTGGTACATGAGTATCTCCATACATGGATTGGCGATTCGAACTTGGACGGCCAATTCAACAGCGGTGATCTGGTTGCCGTGTTTGACGCCAGCAAGTTTGAAAATGAAGTTCAAGCTGGATGGTCGGACGGAGATTGGAACGGCGACGGCTATTTCGATTCGAGCGATTTTGTCATGGCCTTTCAGGACGGAGGCTACGAAAAAGGCGTACGTGTTCCAGCCGTGCCGGAACCAACGTGCGAACTACTTATGTTGCTTGCCTCCACGATCCCATTGTTCCGCCGCAAAGGCTTGGCGTGAATTGGCACAATCAAATTGATCATTGAAAAGGCAACCGCGAAAGAGGCGAAATTGGCAAAACAAGAGGGATGTTTGTTGGCAATTCGCAGCGATACTTTTCGCCTGTTTCGTTACTTCCGCGGTTTCTATCCTATTCAAAGGTGACACGATGAGTTCTCGAAGATTGCGATCAATTACTTTGTCGTCTTATCAGCTTTTAGAAGATCGGCGTTGCTTGTCGGCAGTCGGATTTGCCTATCACCCCATTGAGTGTTGCTCGGCGACCTACGGCGAATCGATTGCCGTCGCGGACATGGACGGAGATCGTGATCAAGATGTTGTTGTCGCAGGTGCATGGGGACTAGTGTGGTACGAAAATGACGGAGTTGGCGATTTCGGTGCCACGCGAATCATCAGCCGTGAGTACGCCTCGACGAGTGTTCCTATTTCAATCGCCGATCTCGATGGCGACGGGGATCAAGACGTTCTAACGGTGGGATACGAGTCCCTGGTGTGGTTCGATAACGTTGATGGCAAAGGAGGGTTCGGTGCGCCTCGGACTATTGCTACTGCCGTTGATCACGCGTTTTCGTTCGCGATAGCTGCCGATGTGGACGGTGACGGCGACCAGGATGTCGTGTCGAAACCAGGGGCATGGTACGAGAACATTGACGGCGAAGGGAATTTTGGCGACGCGATCCCACTCAACCTCCCGTCGAGTGTGGTGGTTGCGGACGTGGACAGCGACGGTGACCTCGACATTCTTGGCACGACGGCATCGAGATCCGTGTGGTATGAAAACACCGATGGCAAGGGCGGCTTCGGTATCAAGCGGATCATTTCGAACAGTGCGAAATCAGTCTCGGCAATGGATGCGGATGGTGACGGAGATATCGACGTCGTCGGCGTCTCAAGAAGCAACGATCTAACATGGAACGAAAACCTTGACGGAAAAGGCACCTTTAGTTTGCCACGCAACATCGCTCGGCTATCGCCGCTCGAGTTCGGAACCGTAATGATCACAACTGCGGACTTCGACGCGGATGGTGACGAAGATATCCTTGC
>JAGQPC010000977.1 GCA_020426925.1 Planctomycetales bacterium
AATCTACATCGCCGGAGTCACATGGTTCGCAAAAACGGAAGCACGGCCCAGCAATCGTTTCCTGCTTGCGTTTGGGCTTAGCGTTATGGCGATCGGTTTAGGGTTGCTCGGATCGATGGAGCAGTTAGGCGCCGCCACGTGTTTTACGAACGCAATGGTGTGGCCGGGTTTGTTGACGCTGCTGATGGTGTCTGTGTTTCGCCAAGGCGTTTTGGCGATCGCGAATCCAAGTCCGAAACTTGTGCAAGCAACAGTCAAGCAAGCGATTTTCAGCCTGATCGTTTTGGACGCGGCCGTCTGCCTTGCAGTGCGAGGGCCCGTGCCGGCAGTCGGTATTTTGGCGCTGATGATCCCGATGCTGGTCATCGGGAAATGGGTCTATTCAACGTAAGTCCGGTCTCCACAAAAAAAGCTCGCCGCGAATACTCACGCGACGAGCCGTCGATTTCAATCGCTGTGAAGGAGATGACCTTACTCTTTCTTCGCTGGTTTGTGTTCGCTGTGGCACGCTTTGCAATTGGTTGCTTTCTTCAGTTCTGCTTCGGCACCAGGACGACCAACAGCAACTTTTGCGGCGGCCAATGCGGTTGCACCGGCGAGCTTCTGCCATGATGCGTTGTCACCTTTGGGCGGCTTGTTTTCCAGCAAGCTAATGTACATGTCCAATAGCTGCAGTTTTTCTTCGTTTGAAGCTTTGCCATCGGCGACTTTTTTATTCAGGCCTCCACCTTTGAGTGCCTTTTCCATGACTTGCTCAATCGTGTGCTTCGGTTTCTGCTCTTCACCGTCCTCGGCGATAACATAGGCACTTACTCCAAGTGCGACGCATGCCCTTAATACCAGTCGAAAACTCTTTCCCATAGTCACCGATTCCTTGTTTAAAAAGTTGCCCGAGGCTTTACGTTGGAGCACAGCCTTCAGGCTGCTTTGCGTTTACAGCTCAAAAGGCTGGACTCCAACAGAACATTCTTGCCAAAATATATCGCGTCGATTCGGCGGTCGCAACAAACGGCCAGAGTGTAAGCACTACCCGTGCATGCGCTGAGATGTGATCTCGATTGCACGTAGCAATCCACGAGCCTTATTCAGCGTTTCCTGGTATTCCATTTCGGGGACGCTGTCAGCGACGATTCCTGCTCCGGCTTGCACGTATGCTTTCCCGTTGTGCACGACCATGGTGCGTAACGCGATGCAAGTGTCCATGTTTCCCGAATAGTCGATGTACCCGACGGCTCCCGCGTACGGTCCGCGACGATGGGGCTCCAGCTCGTCAATAATCTCCATCGCACGGACTTTCGGAGCGCCGGAAACTGTCCCAGCAGGAAGGCATGCCTTGAGTGCGTCGAACGCGTCCAGGCCATCCCGTAGTTCCCCGGTGACGTTGGACGTGATGTGCATCACATGGCTGTACCGTTCGATTGTCATGACGTCGGTTAGCTCGACCGACCGGTATTTCGCAACTCGCCCCACGTCGTTCCGGCCGAGATCGACCAGCATGATGTGCTCGGCTCGTTCCTTTGGGTCTGCTAAAAGTTCGTCCGCGAGCGCCGCATCTTCTTCGTCGGTGTCGCCTCGTTTCCGAGTTCCCGCCAACGGCCGAACGGTCACCTTATGGTCCATAACTCGACACATGATTTCCGGACTGCTGCCGATCAGAGTCGTTTCACGAGTCCGCAGAAAAAACATGAAAGGACTTGGATTCACAATTCGCAACGTGCGATAGATCTCGAATGGATCGGCGTCGTAGTCAACTTCCAATCTTTGGCTGAGTACTACTTGGAAGATGTCACCAGCTCGAATGTAATCAACGCATTTCTTAACGGCGGCTTCAAATCCTTCCTTTGTGGTGTTGCTGACAAAGGATTGAGACGTTTCGTTGCCAACGTGAATATCATTGAGCGACAATTCACCGATGGGTTCCGTGAGTTTTTTGATTAATGCATCGATTCGTTGGCAGGCGTCGTCATAGAGTGCTCGCGTGTCGGCATCGCCCGATTTTGGAATGCGAGCGACTGCAACGACGACCATCGTTTTGGTCACGTTGTCGAACACAATCAGCTGGTCGTAAAACGCGAACGACATATCCGGCAGATGCCTATCGTCCTCTGGTGCGTTGGGCAGATGTTCCACGTATCGAACAACGTCGTATCCTGCGTAGCCAATCGCTCCGCCAAGGAGTGGCTGGTCAATTAAGCCTTCAACGGGCGCAACCTTGATGTTGTGGAATCGAGCCCTCAGTTCGTCGAGAGGGTCGTCGACGGTTGTTTGGGTTTCGTTGCCGGCGCGGAACGTCCTCAGCGTGTTGGCGTACGCCGCAAACTCTTCGGTTGGTTCGATCGCCAAAAAGCTGTAACGGCCAACTTTTTCACCGCCAATTACGCTTTCGAACAGGCACGCCGACCCGCCGGTGTCGATCCGCTGAAACGCGGATACAGGTGTCAAACCGTCGCACATCAGGCGTCGATAAACGCCGACGACATCAAATTCAGTAGCCAGAGATTGAAACGTATCGTATTTGGGAATATGGACCATGCCGACAATCTATCAGCGTGTATTCAGTCCAACAATGTCACGTTGCTGTGACAGCAGGCCGCGGCAACAATCATTTCTTTCGGATGCTTGCAATGGGAATTTTCGGCCACCCCAATGACAAGCCATCATGCCGTTGGTTTCAGCCCGGCCAGACCTGCATCAACCTTGACACCACCGAAGTCACTGCTAGAATCCACCCGAGATCTAAGTCGTGGATTTCATTGACTTTGCGGTCTCCAAACTTCTTCTCTCTGATGCGAAATTGGTGGCTAGTTCGTTACCGCTTGGTGACGTTACGAAACCTAATTCAAGCGTCGATGCTCGGCTGGATGATTTGATGAAGTGCGATCACTGCGAAAAACCGGCTACCTATCACATCACGGAATTGATGGGCGATACTCCGCAAGAAGTTCATCTCTGCGAAGAGCATGCCCACCAGTATCTTTCCACTGATGATGGCAGTTCTCAGGAAAGCTCGCCGAGTTTGTCCGGAACGCTGTCACACCAACTGAAGCTGGGACAGACGGCCGAAGACCTCGCTCGCTTAGACAAGCAACAATGTCCAATTTGTGGCATCACGTTTTACGAATTCCGCAATCAAGGGCGCCTCGGCTGCCCGCACGATTACGTTTGTTTTGAAGAGGAACTAGAACCTTTGGTGTTCAATATTCATGGCGCAACCGAACACAAAGGCAAGCATCCAAAGCACGCGATAGAGGGAAGCAGTGATTGGCAAACCGACCTCATTCGCCTGCGGCGTGAACTCAAAGAGGCAGTCGAGGACGAACGTTATGAAAGAGCATCCGAGCTGCGAGACGAAATTGCGAGCATCGAATCTCGCTCCCAATCGGAAAAGAAACAGCCATAGCCACTTCGGTAGGACGAGACATGGACTTTTCTCCTAATTTGCGATCTTTGACCGATCGTTGCGGCGAATGGCTGCGAGGATCGGGACCAGAATCTGACATCGTGATCAGTAGTCGGATTCGCTTGGCTCGTAACTTGGCAAACTTTCCGTTCATCCGTCGTTGTACGGATCACGATCGTTTAGCGATTGAGCAGTCTTTGCGAGACAAACTGAACGCAGCCGAAAACATGTCCGACTTGATGTACTTAAACATCGGCCAGTTGGAAACGGTTGATCGTCAGTTTCTGGTGGAACGCCAGCTGATCAGCCGCGAGTTGGCAGAAGCGGAAGGCGCACGGTCGGTCGCAATTGATGTCAACGAACAATACAGCTTGATGATCAATGAAGAGGACCACCTGCGAATTCAACTGATGAAGAGCGGTTTGGATCTGGAAAACGCTTGGGCGCAAATCAACGACATCGACGACCGGATCGAATCGTGCGTCGACTATGCATTTCACGAACGATTGGGCTATTTGACCGCGTGCCCAACCAACGTCGGAACCGGCATGCGAGTCAGCGTGATGCTGCACTTGCCAGCTCTTGTGATCACGCAACAGATTGAAAAAGTTTTCCGCAGTCTACAAAAGATCAGCCTGGCCGTTCGTGGACTTTACGGCGAGGGTTCTCAAGCGATGGGTGACTTTTACCAGATCAGCAACCAGATCACACTCGGCCGAAGCGAAGAAGAGCTGATTACCCAAGTCGGTGACGTGGTGCCCGTCATCATCGAATACGAACGACGCGCACGAGATTTTTTAATCGAAAAGAGCCACAAAGATCTGCACGATCGCGTGAGTCGAGCTTACGGATTGCTGTGCACTGCACAAACGATCAGCAGCGAAGAAACCATGCACTTGCTTTCAAGTGTTCGAATGGGCGTCAATCTTGGGCTGATTGACAGCGTCGATATTCCGGTTGTGAATCAGCTGTTTATTCAGACTCAACCAGCTCACCTGCAAAAGATACGAGGATCTGAGCTGGGGTCCGACGATCGGAACATCGAACGAGCGATACACTTGCAGCGATTTCTTGGCAAAGGCGACGAGCTTCCAGAAAACAATTAGGGTGGAATGGATCCAGTAACGGCGTTCAAGTTACTGCGAAACTAATCCGCTAGTAATCTCACGCAAACGACGGCATCTTTGCCTCGGACGTACATCAACCCGTTTGCTAAAATCGGAGCCGCCCAGGCTGGTGACTTGAGCAGCCGAGGTGTGAATTCGCGTCCCTCGCCGCCGCCTTTGGTAAGGTCCGCTGTTCGATAAACGATCGTGGAAACGAGATCATACTTTTCCGGATTCGCGCGAAGCAAGCGAAGAGTTCCGTCTTCACTCAGGCAGACAAAATGGCCGTCGACGTACATTAGCGAGCTGCGAGTCAGTCCTGGTTGCGTCCATTTCACTTCGCCCGTCTTCCAATCAATGCAGCGAAGCTCGGCGTTGTATTCGTGGCGACCGCTGGACCCGTACAAATAGCCTTCGTGGTAAACCGCGGTATTCCAGTGCGTCTGCATCGACTTGAAACGCTTGCGCTCGTCGTCTTCCCAGACCACTTGAAAGTCATTGTCGCTTGCGAAGCTGAGCAGTGAACTTCCCGGTCCGTAAGTTTCGGAAATGAAAACTTCATTGCCGACGACAACCGGGTTGCTGGCGTTAACGGATTCTAGAGTTTGAGCACGCCATGGGTAAAAGAACTCGTTCTTACCGTCTCGTGGATCGAAGCCCAGCAGTCCGCCTCGAGCAAACACGAAGCAAACTGGTTGATCATCTTTGCGGACGATCCGAGGCGACGAATAACTCGCGAGTTCGTTCGAAAGCTGATATTTGACTTTGCCAGTAAGCTTGTCAAACGCGACGACGCCCGAACCATTTCCGGAAACTCGATCAAGTCGCCCAGGAGGAAGTTCCAGGTCCTCAACTGGACTTCCGCCCACCATGACGATCAGTGCGTCCTCAAAAACAGCCGGCGTACTGCCTACGCCAAAGAAGTTCTGCACGACATTGAATTGTTTGTTGACATCGACCGACCATACTTTCGAACCGTCTTGCGCGTTGACGCAATGCAGCATTCCTTCGACGCCGTAAATGTAAACGCGATCTCCATCAATGACGGGTGAAGTCCTGGGGCCACTGTTGTAACCGTACAAGTCTCGATAAGACGATGGATAACTGAACGTCCAAACTTCTTTTCCTGTCGTAGCGTCCAAGCAGTGCAATATCGCTTGTCGGCCATTGAAATCGAACTGATAGTACTTGCCCGCCGAGACCGAACCGATCCCGTAACTTTCGATCAACGGTCTCGCCCAAACGATCTCCGGGCCTGTGTCAGGCCATGGAGCAATCAAACCCTTCTCTGCCGACTTGCTGTCCGCAGTTGGGCCAAGAAACTGTGGCCAATCTTCAGCGAGAAGACCGGCTGCGACAAAGTACATGCAACATGCAACAACACAGGTCAAGAGTCGCCGCAAGCACACAGAGTTCTTACTTATTTCAAACTGCATTGAGCCTTTCCTCCAAAAGATGTAACGACGATTGTATGCTCCACGAAAAAAGGAGTAAACCAAACGCGGTCTGCTGTACTTTCGTGTGTGCGTCGCCCGCGTGAGTCATTATCCGCTACGATATGTGTCCTAGTCGCTATCAGTAGGAGGGCCAGGCGGTGTCCAAACAAATCGCGTTTACAGTTTGTAGTTTGTGTTTCTTTGCGAACTTGTCGATCGATGCCGCGGAGCGGACCATTGAAACGATCGCAGGGACGGGAAGCGAGGCACTTAACGAAATCACGTCTCCATTGTCAACAAACATCGGGAATCCGTTTGGCGTGGAGGTCACCGGCGACGGGCAGCTGTTCATCTGTGAAGTATCGAACCACCGTCTTTGGCAGCTCGACATGAAGGACAACAGATTGTCATTGTTGGCTGGCACGGGGAAGAAGGGGATGGCTCGAGACGGAACTCTCGCGGGATTGGCGGACCTGAACGAACCTTACGAAGTTCGCGTCGCGGAAAACAGAGATATCTATTTTGTCGAGATGCAGAATCATGTCGTTCGCAAAATCGACTTTAGGACTCGGGCATTAACGACTGTTGCTGGAAACGGGAAACAGGGCTACGGCGGTGACGATGGTTTCGCGACCAAAGCGATGCTCAATCGGCCACACAGCATCGCTCTGGATAATGAGATGCTCTACATCGCCGACATCGGAAACCATCGCATTCGGCGAGTGAACTTGAAGACCGGTATCATCGAAACTTTCGCGGGAACTGACAAACACAAGTTGCCAATCGATGGAGCTGCGGTCATTGGGCAGCCGGTTCTTGGGCCACGCGCTCTGTTTATTAAGGACCACATCATGTGGGTGGCGTTACGAGAAGGCCACAGCGTTTGGAAGATCGATCTAAAGAATCCCCGTTGGCAGCATTTGGCCGGCACGGGAATGAAGGGATACTCGGGCGACGGCGGTGACGCTCGGCAAGCAACGTTTAATGGCCCGAAAGGAATTGCGGTCGACGCTAAAAACTCCATTTATGTTGTCGACACCGAGAACCAAACCATCCGGTTCATCGACGGCAAATCGAATGCGATTTCAACATTGGCCGGCGTGGGGCCGGAAGGTCGAGGCTTCCGCGGCGAAGGAACGGATGCCGCGCAAGCACATCTAGCTCGACCTCACGGAATTTGCGTCGACAGCTCGGGCAACGTTTACATAGGCGATAGCGAGAATCATCGCGTGAGAGTGATCCGCGAAGAATAATCGTGATGAAACGTGTAGTTCGGCTGCAAGGATGTAGTCCGGCGGCTCCGACCGCCGGGCATCGTTCTGCTTCGCGGGCACTGTCGCTAGGCTAGTGTCTGCCCGGAAATGTGCTGAAACGGCTTTCGGATCGGTTATTGAGTCCCGAATTTTTGTCTCGCGGGTCGCTGGAGGGTCGTTTTTGCTTCGACGAACGAATCGCGAGACGTTGCACTGGCGTTTTTGTGTCGAAGTGCGCGTACTGTCAGCGCGGCGTGGTGTGAGGTGGAAACATTTTGTGGCTGCTGATTGCTCAGGCGGCGCGTTTTGAAGTTGCGGCGGCCGCCGTTGGGTGCGATCGAGAAATAATCAGCTTGCCCAACGTGTGAATGTTGCGGCCGAGGATCGCGAGTGCCACGTAACGCTCGAAACCGATTTCACCAACGTCGCGGCAGCGGACTAATCCGTTGCCGGACTGCAATGCACCGATGGCCGACTCGACGCCTGGGTGGCGTTGTTTCGCTTCGTGAAATTGCACACTCGCGTTTTCGAGTTGTTCGATCGACTGTTTGGCGCCGGGCTTGGGCAAGCAGATGCCGCTGACGATCTTCGCGAGTTCGATTTGATTTTCGGGCGAGTGAAAGCCGCGATCGAACGACAGTTCTTCGATCGCATCTTTGAGTCGCGTTTGAACTTTGCGAGTTTCGCGGACTGCCACATCCTTGTCACTCTCGGTTCGGTCCATCACGCAGTGGTGCGAAATGAATCCCAGTTGGTCCTCGAACACGAGCACCAATCGTCCCCATTGATTGGGCTCGCCCGCCTTGCCGCGGCGATGAAGTTGCGTGTGCGGCTCGAACATGCTGAAGAGTTTGTCTTCGTTGGGAACGGTTTCTCCTTCGAGCACTCGGCGGCGAGCCGTACCGCAAACTTGGCGAGTTAACCCGATAAAATGCCTGATTTGCTCGATGATTCCCTCCGTTGCGAGATCCAACTCGAAGTCCTCTTCCAAAGTTTTGCACGTCGCTTCGGCGCGATCGACGATGCCCTGCGCACGATCAAGCAACGAGCGATACTCTTTGGCGAGACGCTCTTTGTAATTCTTGCCTTTGCGGTGAGCGATGCGGCCGATGTTGCGGCTGACCTCTTTCACTTTTTTCATCAGCTGACGATGTTGGCGCCAACCTTCGAACTCGTAAACTTCATGAAGGCGGGCGCAGTAGCCGATGATCTTGCGCGTGCCGTCGACGATCAACGTGTTCTCGGTCGGGTAGTGAATGTCGGTCTCGACCACGAACGAGTCTGCTCGTTGCCGCGCCTTTGCCTCCGGACAAAGACGATAAGCTTCGCCGACGATCGCGTGACTGATCGCTTCGATCGTGCTCCCCTTGAGCAACCGCACGTTATCGCCGATCCGCCGCGCACCGAAGTCGCGGTTCTCTTCCCAGTCGCCGATCCCCATGATCTGACGCAGAGTTCGGTGTTGCTCCGCGAGATCTTGCAGCTTGTCATAATCAAAATCGCAACCGAGCCGAACCGAAGCCAGCACCGTGATCTCCCAGTACGAAAGACCTGCTCGCCCGCAGTCGCTGCGAGTGTCTTGATTCACATCTTGCGCGACCAGATCAAGAACTTGTTTTCGCAATTCCGGTTGGCTGTAGATGTATTGAAGCCCGGCGAGAATCGGAATGATTTCGTCTCGGCATTTCAGATTCAGCGGCACATTCGCAACGCCCGGACTATCCAGTCGAGTTTGTTCACAGTAACCTTGTCGCATCCATTCGCTCCTTGAAGATTTCCCGTCGAACGCGTCGTTCGCACTGTTTTTATACGCGCTTCGTAAAAAAACGGTCGAATCTTCGAGGAGCTTTTTGCGAATTTGTCCCGAAAAAATAAGGGCCAATTCGTTTTCCGGTCAGACACTAGGCTAGGCTAGATGTCGGGCCCTGCGAGCGGAGTCGCAGGACTACAATGACGCAGGACTACAATGACGCAGGACTACAATGACGCAGTTATACACCGATGTAGGATTGCGTGGGCAGAACTACGGGAGCGAATCAATGGGCGGCCGAGCCTGCGATGATAACTTCTCCGCGATCTACAATGCGGAGAGCAGCGTCGCCGGTTGCGTTCATAGCGATGTTTTCGAACGTAGCTGGATCGGCGGTCGGTTGCGAGTTCAGTTCAGCCACTAAGTCACTTGCTCGTACGCCTGCCATCCACGCGGCGGAGTCTTTGTCAACTGACGTCACGCGAACACACGGCTGCGGTGGTCCGACTAGCAGTTCTGATCGGTCTCGGACAGCCGAAAAGTAATCGACTTGCATGCCTCGCCATTTGAACTTTTCTGCCGTTGAATAAGCCGCTCGCTGATGAGCGACGAAACGTTTTGTGAGAACGCATTGTCGTTGGAATTCACGAGTTCGCCGCAGGATCGGATCCATGCGCTGCACTGAAACCGTGATCGTCGAACCTGCGGCGGATGTGCCAAGGCGAAAGAGAAAATCTTCGACGCTTGTTAGTGAAACGCCGTCCATTCTTGTGACGATGTCACCGGCCAGCAAGCCTGCTGACTGTGCAGGCGTTTTCGGAAGCACTTGATTAATCTTTACGCCGATCGTATTTTCATCTGCGATCGCCACTGCGTTCGGCTCGGGATCAATTCCCAAGAATCCAAATTCTGGTTCGTGACCACTTTTGAGTTCATCGATCACTCGGCGAATGTCTTTCGTCATAGCAATCGCGCAGGACGACTGTGCCTCGAATCCTTCGAACGCCTTGATTGACGTAACGATGCCGACCATTTTCCCGTCCAGGTTCAGAAGAGGTCCGCCGCTTGACGACAATCGCAGGCGCGCGTCCGTCTGAATAAGCCCTCCGTACTTGAACACAGTGCCGCCGTCTTGGGTGATTAGCAGACGCGACGCACCGTTGGTCGTTCCCCACGCCGATGCGACTTGGCCAGTTCGAGCGATCTGATACGGATTGCCAAGCGTCACAACAACTTGACCAGGGCGAACATTTGGTGCATTTGAATTCAACTCGACGGTTTCAATTTCAATGGAGGCAAACTTCGCGCCGTCGACTTGCAGCACAGCCAAGTCGGTCCAAGGGTCGGCCGCAAGGACTTTGGCCGGATAGAAACGGCGATCGTGCCAAACTCCAAATTCGTCTTCGGCCGGATCGCCGATTAGATGGAAGTTTGTCAGCACGAAACCTTGCTCGTCGATCGCAACTCCAGTTCCGTATTCGTACGCAGTGAACTCACTCGACTCGTTTTCTGAAGTACGTCCACGCACGATTGCCACGACAGATGGTGACGTGCGTTCGACGATCTGTTGAATCGCGGATTCGATTTGTGCGATTGGCGATTCGTCTTGTGCGTTCGTGCCAGCTGTGCTGCTGAGAACCGCGACGACGAACAACGCGATTCGCGTAAGTGCTCGGTAGTGGGGCTTTCTTCCGGCTGGCACGCTCTCGAAGTTGAGTGCTGGGGGCTCGCTTACGCTCGACCGCCAGCCACCCTTTGCTGTCGTGTGAATCGGCAGAATGCTCAGTCCCCCGAAGGGCAGGGCACTGGCTATGCCAGTGGCACCCCGCCGAATAACCGAGCTATAGCATCGGCGTCGAAACTCTATCGTCATCGATCCCCCCCAAGCGCTCTCATGACAACTTGCCGGTTAGTTCTGGAACCACGTATGGTGCTCGGTACTCGCGTTTCAAGAACGAATTCGCTTTGTCTGCATTGTCGCCGACGAACTTCCGTTGGGTGTTGCTGTAGTCCATCATCGGGCTCAGTCGCACTTCGCCGCCAGCGATGTCGATATTGTGAGCGGAAAGGTGCTTGGACATTTCGCCGATCAGCTCGCCCCACTTCGGTACGTCTTTCGACAGGGCGGCCGCTTCGTTGTGAGAGTAATTCCTGCCGGCTTGGAAAGCGATGTTCGCCAGATTGCACCAGCCGGTCGAATCATTTCCGACTTCAACGTCGGTGTTCAAGGTGCTCGCGTCGCGACTTCGGACAGCGTCGATAAAGTTCTGCTGGTGGATGCCCATGCCGCTTGTGCCTCGGAAAGATTTGATTTCTTTTCCGTCGTTATCGACGGCTCGCCCACGACCACGTTGCCCTTCAAACCGGCCGCCTTCGCAGTAGGCAATGTAGCCACTGCCTGGGCCCGGATGCGAAGGTGAGTTTCGTTGCCCCGGTCCAGCCGTCATGTTGCTCAATCCAATGATGGTTGGAATTTCACCCGTGTCGAAATAACAGAAATGGACGTTTGGCGTATCGCCTGCATCGTTCCAGGCGACGCGGCCACCGCCGCCCATGACTCGGGACGGCAACTTTACTTTGTCCAGGAAGACGTTGTTTCTGGCGTCGTCGAGCACGTGGACGCCCCAGTTACCCATTTCGCCAGAGCCCGTGTTGAAGTCCCAGTGCCAATCGTAATGGAGCTTGTCGCGGAAGATCGGACGGTCTTGAGCTGGGCCCAACCACAAATCGTAGGCAACTCCTTTGTTGATCGGCAAAGGAGTCGCTCGTTTTCCGATCGGAGCACGCACGCCAAAACGGTTGACTCGACAGGCGAGTATCTTGCCTAGCCCTTTTTCTTGATGCAGGAACTTTTTGATGTCGGCCTGCATCGGGTCGGAACGTTGTTGCGTGCCGACCTGGCAGATGCGTTTGTAGTTTCGAGCGGCCGCGACGGTTTGGTCTCCTTCCCATTGCGAATGGGACAGAGGTTTTTCCACGTACACATCCTTTCCTGCTTCCATCGCCCAAATGGCTGCGAGGCAATGCCAGTGGTTGCAGGTCGCGATTACGACGGCATCGATGTTTTCGTCGTCGATCAGTTGTCGTAAGTCGGTGAACGTTTTTGCTTCTGGAAACTGAGCGGCCTTGGACGCCACACGTTCTTCGTCGGGATCGCACAATCCTGTAATCCGTACACCCTCGATCTGTTTGAACTCGGACATCAAACCACCGGCTCGTCCTCCGCAGCTGATAAAGCCCAATCGGATTTCGTCGTTTGCTTGAGCAGCATGCGTCGACCGCGAAGGAAACGTCCACGCCGCTCCTAGTGCAAGTGACGACGAGGCAATCATAGTTCGGCGGTCGATTTGTTTTCTGATCATGCTAACTCCAGTAGTTTGGTTTATATAAATTGCAAACGCCCCGTGGATCTGGCCGCCGCAATGTCGGCGATATCGCCAAATAATATAGCTCAAGTTGGTCGTGTGGGCGAATGCGGGAGAGCCGCTTGCAGATCATACGACAGGTACGCTCAGAATGTGCGGAATTAACAGCTGGACTTTGCTCGCCCTGATCAGGTGTCACTTCCAGCCAAAGTTTGATGAATCAGCTACAACGCTCGGGATTGTAAATTCTGTCTTTTCGTTTCGGGCAAAGGAATTTGCGAGCGAACGGAGTGCGGTTATTTCGTCATCAGATAAGTTGAGATCATTGTTCAGTTTTTCATTGATCGACGCGATCGCTGCCGTTCGCTGGCCACAGCTATACTGTATGACGTTCGCCAACATGAATGCTTCTGTGTCAATTCGATTTGCATCTTGTCGGGAAAGGACAATCGCGACCTCACGCATTGCTAACTTTGGATCTCGAAAATCTTCGTCTTTGCAATTGCTTAGCGCGATAGCTTTCGCGAGGCGAATTCGATACGCATCAGGACTGATTTTCAACGCCTCGTCGTAGTGCTCAACAGCGTTTGCGTATTGACCGGTTGCAAACTCGCACGCGGCGATCATAGAGACCGGAAGTGAATCGTTCAGCCGCAATGAACTCCATTTGCAAAAATAGACTTTCGCTTCGTCGTATCGGTGTGTGTTGAAGTAGCTTATCGCTGAGGCCTTTACTGTCTCCAGGTTATTTGAATCGATGTCACGCATTCGCTGAGCTGCCAGCAAGGCGTCAGTGTGCCGCTTCATTTCGTTATAACAGCCCCATAGCCCCTTGGCGGCGTGGTAGAACTTTTTGTCCGCACTGAGCCCTAATTCAAACGCACGTCGTGCTTCATCGTATCGATGTTGATCAGCAAGGATGATGCCTTTCTGTGTATGCACCACGTGTTCATTTCCGATCATGCCTGTTGCGCTTAGATGAAGATGGGTTTCAATGTCTTTCAGCGCGTCACTTGCACGTCGCAGCCGGTGCAATATAAGCGATCGAATGAAATAACTTCGGGCATCGCGACTGTTAATTTCAATAGCGTGGTTCGCATCTTCCAAGGCTAAGTCATGTTGTCCCAAACCTTGGCTACGCAATGTCGCTCGAAGCGCCAACGCGGGGACATAATCTGGATTGTTGCTGAGTGCCGCATTGCAAAGTCCTATCGCCTCAGTTACTTGCCTCATTCTTGCTAGGCATCTCGCTTGCGTGACCGTTGATCGATCGCTTGTCGGATGCAACGACATCGCCGTTCTACTCGCAGCGAGCGCATCTTCCTTACGACCGAGCTCAGCCAACGCTTCGCTTTGAAGACATAAATACAACGCCTTCAGCTGGTTGTCGTCAACTATTGCACTTCTTCGCTTGCTTTCTCTTTCTATTAAATCCAATGGCGGCAGCAGGCTTGAGGCAACTGTGCTGTGGTAAAGTCCATCTTCGAGAATTGGGAGCAAATCACAAGGTTGCGAGAACAAATAGTTCGACAGTGACACGACAAAGCAAGCCGTTGAAGCAATCCGGAACATCTGTTTTCTCCTTGCGCGCAACCGACCACCTTTAGCAACGATTCGACCGCAGTCCTCTGTCGACTAAGCCGCTCGTCGCTGGTGTTCGGTCAGCACTGAGACCGCTTTGGCATAGATGAATTCGGACGTCAAATCTCGCATGCAGCGGTGGTGTTTGAGAGGGCAGACTCGTCTAGCGCACGGTCCACAATCGACGGAAATGTTTACGTTGAATTCAAGTGGGTGGCCAGTTGCGCTCCACTGAGGATCGGTAGATCCGAAAATGGTGATCGTTGGGATTCCGAACGCCGTCCCGAAGAATCGTGGTCCGCTGTCGGTCGTGATGAGTAACTCACTACGTTTGATTGCGGCTTTGGTCAGTCCGATACTTAGCTTTTGCCCGGACATGCTGTGTACGTACGGGCTGCCTGCGAGACCGCAGATCCGGTCAGCCGTTTCGGCTTCAGCTGGACCACACATCACGACCACTCGCGTATTAGGTTCGCTGACTAAACGTTTCGCAAGATCGGCAAAATGCTCAGACGGCCAGCTCTTCGCTGCACCGTAGGCGCCGCCCGTATTGAAAGCGATCACGCGACGATTGTGCAGATCGTGCTGGCTCCAAAATCGCTCGGCAGCTTTGTCAAATTCTGGTGTCGACGATAACTCGATACGTCGGTTATCGACGTTGGCTCCCAGCGATTCTGCCAGCGTCAGGTAGTAATTGAGTGCCGATATCGGCTGAAACTTTCGACCGTCGCGCAGCGGGTCGACTCGTTCTGTCAGCAGTGGTCCTCTGCAGTAGCGGACGTATCCCAGTCGCTGGGGGATTCCCGCGAGCCAACTTGCAAATGCGGGACGTGGCGAGTTGGGCAAAATGATTGCCGTGTCGAATTTGCGCCGCCGTAGTTCGAGTGCGAGGCTGAGAGTTCCTCGTCGAGATCGCCACTTTCCCTTTGGATTGAATTCGATGCAGTTGCTTAGCCAGTTCGTACCGGCGAGCACTTCCTTGACGTAGGGTCGCTGAATGCCTGTGATTGTCGCTGCAGGACCGAAGTGCTCACGCAGCGCGCGGATCGTCGGGGTCGCCATAGCAACATCACCAATCCAGTTCGGCAAGAACAAAGCAACGTTGATGAGACAGACTCCACGATAGACGTACTACGACCGGCATTCCGACGCGGCCGATTTATACGTGGAATGAGATTTCGCTTGAATGTCAATTCCAATAGATTTCTGGGCAGA
>JAGQPC010000978.1 GCA_020426925.1 Planctomycetales bacterium
CGCACCACCGAGCGACCGTCAGCCCTGACCGCTCAAACCTTCCCAGTCGCTCCGCCCACTCACGAGCCTTACCAGACAAACCGCGCGACATCGACACTGCTCCAATAAATTGACGAACAAATCATCAACTTAAACCCAGCGTCAATAACCGTCCTGGAGCGCGCTTACCATCAGAGTTTGATGGTCTTCCCGAAGCATACTCGATCATCACCGGATTTGCCTATCGACCGGATTCGGCTATGACAATGCCACGGACCTTTTCAGCGTCGGATTATGAAATCCGGCTTTCGACGATACAGCAAACCGTAGGAAGCCTCAGCAATACTTTTGCTTCGAATGTTGGCACGGACGAAAAGACCGTCTACACGGGACCAACGACGATTACTACGGGCAACCTTGGCCCACCGGAGGGACCAAAAGAGTTCGATATCATTTTCAGATTTCAGCGTCCGTTTTACTATGAGCCAAGCCGCGGCAATCTCTTACTCGAACAAATTCGAGGTCGCGGAAACAATTTCATCGGTTTCGACCATCATACGGCTCTAGGAAGCAGTCTACTCGGCGCCGTCAGTTCATCATCCCAGTCGGCTGTCGGACGCTTGAATGGAACGGTAACAAAACTGTTTTTCCGTTCTTCATTAAGCGGCGACTTTGACTTGAATGACGTCGTTGACGTCGAAGATATAGATGCTTTGATGTCAGCTATCCGTGACGCGTCTGATGACTTAGTGTTCGACGTTGATACATCGGGCACGGTCAATCGTTCGGACCTTGACGCGTTAGTGGTTCAGACACTCAATACATGGTTTGGCGATGCCGACCTCAACGGCGAATTCAACAGCGGCGACCTTGTTGCTGTGTTCACAGCCAGCGAATACGAAGACGGAGTCAGTAACAATTCAACATGGGGAACTGGTGATTGGAACGGCGACGGAGAATTCGACTCAGGAGACTTGGGTGTCGCGTTCCAAGATGGCGGCTATGAAAAAGGCACGCGAACAGAAGCCCAGGTCGTTCCGGAGCCATCCTCAGTATTCGTCTTGCTTCTTAGTCTTGTTGGACTTCAGTGCCACTTCCGCAATCGACAGACTCGAGTTTGACCACCGCCTGCATTTCCGTCGAAAGTGAAGTGCAGGAAGTTACATCATCCGCAGAAGTTAGCCGGTGTCGCCCAAGCGTAAGACCACATTGCCAACGGTCCGGCGCTACGTGCTAACACGTGTGCCGGCCTCTGCAAAAATTCTGAGAGGTCGGCATTTCTAAGATTCAATGCGAATCAGATGTCAATTCGCTGCGCCAACCGGTTCGACGGCGGCGGTCTCGTCAGCGGCATCGAACGAATAGCCAAACTCGTCGTTCTCCACCGAGACATGAACGCGCGTAATCGGCTCGCCGTTTAGCTGCCGCGTGAGGAACTCGCGACTCACTTTTGGAAGCACTGTATTGGTCAGAATCGTGTCGATCATTCGACCACCGCTTTCAACTTCCGTGCAGCGACTGATGATCAAATCGATCACTTCGTCGGTATAGGTGAACGGAATGTTGTGCGTCTTTTCGATTCGATCACGAATTCGCCCAAGCTGCAGCCGAGCGATCGCGCCGATCATTTCGTCGCTGAGCGGGTAGTACGGAATCGTGACCAGTCGGCCCAGCAATGCAGCTGGGAACTCTTTCAGCAGAGGCTGTCGTAGTGCTTTCGCGATTGCGTCTGGATCTGGAATCAGCTCCGGATCAGCACACATGTTCGTGATAAGCTCTGTGCCAACATTCGTGGTCAACAAGATCAACGTGTTCTTGAAGTCGATCACGCGACCTTCGCCATCTTCCATGACGCCTTTGTCGAATACTTGGAAGAAGATTTCGTGTACATCGGGATGAGCCTTTTCGACTTCGTCCAACAGCACGACGCTGTATGGCTTACGCCGCACGGCTTCGGTCAGAACGCCGCCTTCTCCATATCCGACGTAGCCGGGAGGCGCCCCTTTCAACGTCGATACAGTGTGAGCTTCTTGGAATTCGCTCATGTTGACGGTGATTAGGTTTTGCTCGCCACCGTAAAGTGCTTCGGCCAGTGCGAGTGCCGTTTCGGTCTTTCCGACACCCGATGTTCCCGCAAGCATGAATACACCGATCGGCTTGTTCGGGTTGTCCAGCTGAGCTCGCGTGGTTTCGATTCGCCGCGCGATCATTTCCATCGCGTGGTCTTGGCCGATCACACGCTGGCCCAACGTCGTGGAAAGATTGAGGATCGTTTGCAGCTCGTCTTTGACCATGCTTCCGACTGGAATTCCGGTCCAGTCTTCGACTACCGACGCAATCGCCTGACGATCGACGCTTGGCAGAATCAGCGGAGATTCGCCCTGCAATTCTTCCAACTGGTTTTGCAGGTCGGTCAGTTCGTTGAGGAGCTGCTCGCGATCTTCCGCCGAAAGCTCTTCGACAGGCGCAGCCGCTTCGACCGTCGTTTCTTCGGCTTCGGCATCGGCCGCTTTTTCGAGCGCACTTTCGCTGCCTTCCACCTTGTGCAGCGTTCCGCGCAATCGAGCTCGGCGTTCCAGAATCGAGTCGACCAGTCCTTTTTCTGTTTGCCAGCGTTTTTCCAGCGTCTCAAGTAGCTCGCGTTCGGCGGCCAGTTTCTCGCACGCCGCGAACTCACGATCGTCGGCATCGACACCGACCGCTTTTTCATTCCGAATGATCTTCAACTCCGTTTCCAATGCATCGATACGCTTTCGGCAATCGTCGACATCCGCCGGAACCGCGTGGTGACTAACAGCGACTCGAGCGCACGCCGTGTCCAGCAGGCTAACTGATTTGTCGGGCAGCAATCGCGCGGGGATATAGCGATGCGAGAGCCTCACGGCTGCGTCAACCGCTTCGTCGAGCACTTGAACGCGATGATGCTGCTCAAGCGTGGACACCATGCAACGCATCATCAAGATGGCTTTTTCTTCGGACGGCTCATCGATTTGGACGACTTGGAATCGGCGAGTCAGCGCGGGATCCTTTTCGATGTGTTTCTTGTACTCCGCCCATGTTGTGGCAGCGACCGTTCGCAGCTGGCCGCGGGCAAGTGCAGGTTTCAGGAGATTGGCTGCATCACCGGTTCCGGCGGCCCCGCCGGCACCGACCAGCGTATGCGCTTCGTCGATGAACATGATGATCGGCGTTTCCGACGATTGCACCTCTTCAATCACCTGCTTCAGGCGATTCTCGAATTCACCCTTCATGCTGGCACCCGCCTGCAGCAAGCCGACGTCTAGACGCAAAAGTCTCACATTCTGTAGCGGAGGCGGTACGTCACCATTGGCGATTCGTAACGCAAACCCTTCGACGACCGCTGTTTTGCCAACGCCAGCATCACCAGTGAGTATGGGGTTGTTCTGCCGGCGACGCATAAGGATGTCGACAATCTGTCGGATCTCTTCGTCCCGCCCCACGATGGGATCGATCTTGCCGTTTCGGGCATCTTCGGTAAGATCGACGCAGAACTGATTGAGTGCTTCTTGTTTGCCCATCTGCGCCGGGGCCATCGCGCCGCTGGCTTCACCCGGTGCGCTTGCCTGAAATCCATCCGTTGTGCCGAGGTTGTCTTCCGGCGAGCCCTCCACGACCTTCGTGAATTGGTCGCTCAACGTTTCAATCTTTACCTTACTGAATTCTTGCGAAATGCCCGTCAACGAGCTGACCAGCCCGCGAGTCTTGAGAATCCCCACAATCAGGTATCCGGTACGTACCTGGTTATCGTTGAACAGCAGTGTTCCATAGACCCAAGCTCGCTCGACGGTCTCCTCGACATGGGAAGACAAGTCGGAGATGGATGTTGCGCCGCGCGGCAGACGGTCGAGCGATTCGGTCACGTCCTTTGCCAATCGAGCGGGATCGATGCCAAAATGCTTGATGATCCGGTGCAAATCGGAATCTTGAAGTTGTAACAACTGGTGGAGCCAATGCACGAGCTCAACGTAGGGATTACCACGCAGTTTACAGAATACCGTGGCACTTTCGATCGCTTTGTATGCGACCCGATTGAGTTTACCAAACAGAGCTGCGCGGTTGATTTCCGCCATGATTGCTTCTCCAATTCGTCATATTGTGCGTGTGGGAATGCCGGTGCGGCTTGGGGGGAGATTGGATTGCGTCGTCGATCGCGACGGACCAGCGAACAAAGAACAATAGCTTTTTGTGGAGAAAATCTGCGAGTGTTGCGGAAAGAAAAGGGCGGTTCTGGGGGACCGATTGCGCCGGTTGTATCGAAGTCGACGTGAATTGAGAGGCGAAACTGCCATGATCGCGTTGTTGCTCGAGGCCGCTGCCACGCAGTCCACGGAATGTCGCCCGCATCAATGTCTTACGTCACCGTCATTAGCTCGCGTTCCACATTTGGAAATGTGATGTCATCAGCTGGCGCTAGATGATCGTTGCGGTTGTCGTCCGTCGCGACGTGCTGGTATTGGCTGCGGCCGATTGCATGGTCCGCGGGCGACACAATCAGATCGGCAGCGTCGCGAGTGACGCTATCGGGGCACAGCCAGGTGGAGCGTCCTAACTGACCGCATTGTCCGAGCCGGAGTCCGGGAAGTTGCGAGGCCTTCAGCACCAGATTTACATCCCACATCAACTCATCGCCGACATAATTGCGTACGGCGGCGACCAGTGCCGTCAGGCCGGCCTCACCGGCCGCCACGCGG
>JAGQPC010000979.1 GCA_020426925.1 Planctomycetales bacterium
AAACCGTCACGCTCCGCGAGCTGATGAAATACAACCTGCAATGCTTCCTCGCCTACTTGCTGCGCGAAGGCATGCAGCGACTCTGGGCCAATCAATCGCCCGCATGGGCCAACCGATTCCTGAACCAATGGTGCACGAGAACGATGCGATCCAATATCGAACCGATGAAGAAGGTCGCCAAGACGATCCGCAGGCGCCACAATCTGCAACACAACTGGTTCCGCGCCAAGGGTGACATTTCCGCAGGAGTCGTCGAGGGTTTCAACAACAAGCCAAAACTGACTACCAGAAAAGCATACGGATTCCGGACCTCCCGAGCCGCCGAAGTCGCTCTATATCACGCCTTGGCGAAGCTTCCAGAACCAAACTTCACTCACGAATTCGTTCTCGCCGTATCGATTTTGAAAGATTCGCGACAGCTCCGCAGATTCCGATTAAGATGGCACATTGTGACTTAGGTTGGGGCTTGTAGATTTGTTTGTCTGTTAGAGCGAAATCCCCAATGCATTCTCGAAAGCAAAGCAACCCAAAGATACTGCGCGCCGAACTGCTTGAACGTCGTGAGCTGCTCACGATCATCCATGGAACAGTTCGAGACGACGTTCAGGGCGACCAGCGCCCCGACCTGTTGGAGCCGGGCGTGCCGGGAATCGTCGTCTTCCTGGATCTCGACAACGACGGGCAACTTAGTCCCACTGAACCTCAGGTTATGTCTGCGGATGACGACGTTGCTACGCCGGAGAATGAAGCCGGTCAGTATTCATTCGATGTCCCTGCCGGAACATACACCGTTCGCCAACTGCTTGACAGCAACGCAGGCCAAGCAAACGAATTCCCAAGATACATCCAAACACATCCGCTTCGGGATACTGATCTTGCGAACCCGCTGACATCGCCATATGGACAATTGAACGATCAGTTCAATCCGCTTGGCTACACGTTGGAATGGAGCGGCGTCGCTCAATTCGTGAATCAAGATCTTGTCCCTAACGAATGGCAGGTGGAGCCGGAAGCTCGAGTATCGGGGGCTATTTCATACGCCTACGCGCCCGGCCGACAGCCCAACGAGTTCAGTGAGTTTCAGCAAACGTTTGATTACTCGGTGATTGACCATTACAGCCTCCGCATCGCTTCGAGCGAATCCGATGTAGGTGTGGGTGAACTTGCGTTGGTTGACAGTCGCCAAACTCTGGTTTCGGTTCACCCCGAATTTCAACGCGTGCAGTTTTCCGTTCCATTGCAAATTGCCCCAGGACTGCGACTGGAAGTCGACGGAGCTCTGCTGCCAAACGTTGATCCGTTCTTCTTGCCGAGAGCAAGCGAGATCGTCGAGTTTCAGCAGTTTCGCATCGTGCAAGGCGATGGGCCGGTCCGAAACGTAGTCATGCAAGGCGTTGTTGATTCGCATAACTTCAGTTCGAAACGCGCTGCAAGGTTTGGCCACGTTGTAAGACTGCCTGAAAACGAAGCACAGCCATTCGACTTTTGGGTCACGCGCGACGACGACGAAGATGGCCTGCCAACTGCTTGGGAAGAACAAGGTGGCGGGGTCGACATCAACGGTGACGGTGTGATCGATTTGGATTTATTCTCCCGCGGTGCCGATCCTTTCCACAAGGACGTTTTTGTGGAAGTCGACGCGATGGAAGATCGCTCGCCCCACGAGGCGAATGTTGATTTGAGCGACACACCCGGCGTCACAGCGACTAATACGATTTTGGATCACGTGGTTCGTGCGTTCGCTGACGCGCCCGTCGATAATCCTGACGGACTGGGTGGAATTCGACTTCATATCGATTTGGACGATACGGACATTCCGCGAATTCCGTTCATAGATCCGGAATCACCGTGGAGTGAATTCGACCAAATCAAGGCTGATTTCTTCGGAGGATCCGACGCGCGGGGCGTTTCGGCAAATCGAAACAACATCGTCGAGGCGCGACGGTATGTGTATCGCTATGGAGTGTTTGCAGACACTCAAGCAAGTGGGTCAACCGGTTTGGCTGAACTACCTGGAAACGACTTTTTTGTCTCACTAGGAGATTTGCCTATTCGACTAGACGACGGCGCACTTGTTGGAGGTGGCACGCCAGACCAACAAGCCGGCACGTTCATGCACGAACTTGGCCATACGTTTGGATTGCGTCACGGTGGCGACGAGAATTTGAACTACAAGCCGAACTACTTAAGCGTGATGAACTATCACTGGCAAGTTCCAAATTCAAATGTCGGCTGGACACTCGACTACTCACCTCAAACACTGCCAACGCTAAACCAAAATCATCTTGCTGAACCCGTTGGCATCGGAGCTTCATCTTCGGACGCTCGCCGCGAAGTCTTCGTCGGTCCCGTTCCGTATCGTCGTGTTCCTGTGGACTCGGCTATCGATTGGAATCGCGATGACGACGACGTAGATCCAGATGTTGCCGTGCCAATCTATCGTACGGCCTATCGGGATGCGGACGGAACTTCGCGAACCTATGACATCTCGACCAGCGACGACGCTCGATTTGACACTGGCATTCGCAGCCATGATGATTGGGCGTTGCGGGCCGAGGACATGATGTTTTCTGACGATCCGGAATTCGCTGAAGGTGTTCACGCGTGCGACAATCCGGAAGCTCCTGAATCGGCGTGCTACGAAGATCTAACCGATTTCTTTTCGCTGTCCATTTCTCCAGATCCGTTCGAACCGGAGACGCAAGACGAGCCCGTTGAAATATCGATTTTCGACCTGAGCGACTGGTTTGCCATCGACCTGGACGATGGAACGTGGTCGGGTGGGTTTTCGCTCCACAATGAATTCGACCAAGATACGTTCCTTTGGAGTGGAGCTTCTCAAGGTCTGTTTCGCGTCAACGCCACGTACGTGCCTGGCGGTATGTTCACACCTGAATTATACCTCTTGGATGAGAACGACAATCGAGTCGGCACAGAAGTCAGCGGCGATGGTCGCGTCGGAGTGTTGCTTGATCTATCTAGCGTTCAATCATCCCAGGGCTTAAAGCTGATAATTAAGAACTCAGGAGTGGAACTAGATCCCAATGTCCCGCCTCCTTTGTCTGTCGATCCTGCAGCGGGATACCGCTACTTCTTGGAAGTTTACGGTCCTCGATTGG
>JAGQPC010000980.1 GCA_020426925.1 Planctomycetales bacterium
AGCGTGCGAAAGTACGAACCGGGTGATCCGATGAATCGAGTACATTGGCGAGCGACAGCCAGCACGGGAACACTTCACAGCAAGCTGTACGAGCCATCGACGGTTGCCGGCGCGACGTTCTTGCTCGATTTTCATCGAGATTCACATCCGGCGAAAGACGAGCCAGTCCGCAGCGATTTGGCGATTACCGCAACAGCCTCCTTGGTGAAAGCGATCTACGAAATGGGCCAACAGATTGGGCTCGTCACCAATGGAAGAGACGCGGTCGATCGAATTCGCCAGGAAGGATACGCTTGCGATTTCCGATCGCGTGATGCGGCGCGAAGATCGGTCGCGATGGACGACGAAAGTGATCGGCTGCAACCGGTCGTTGTTCCAACTCGCCGAGGCCCCGAACAATTTATGCAGATTCGGTCGACACTTGCGAGGCTGGAGCTGACCACCGGGTTGACGCTCGCGGAATTGGTCGCAGAAACGACCTGCCGCATTCCGCGCGACGCCACGATCATCGCGATCCTCCCAGAGACAAGCGACGAAGACACCATTGTCATGAGCAACCTTGTGCGGATGGGTTACTCCGTCGTGGCAATCATAAACATGTTTGACGACTACGATTACGCACAGGCGGCAGGCAAGCTGATCGCTCACGGAGTCGTAACTCGCCACCTAAAAGAAGAAGCGTCGATTCGCACGATCGGTCGGAAAATGCTCTACGGCGCCATGCGATAAACGCACGTAAGCGCCCAGCAGGACGGCTTGGTTTGGAGCGGCATCTTGGCGAGAGCGTGCTGCGGTTGGCGGGCTAGCGACCCGACTTGTTGAGAAGCCTTTTGCCGGTTTCCTATAACCAACCATGCTCGCGATACCACTCGGCGGTTTGGCGGAGCCCGTCGCGGAGATTCACGGACGGTCGAAAACTCGTTTCCGATTCAAACCGGCTTGTGTCGCAAGTCCACGACCCGGCGTTCGCTTCACGTGCTTTGTCGAAGCTCATGATATTTGGACGGCGCGTGATGGCTGTTTTCAGTTCGGATAAAGCGGCGATCGCCCATATCGCGGTGTGCGGGTTCCGTACGATACGAGCACGAGCTCCCAAGACTTCTCCGATCACCGTTCCCAAGTCCGCGTACGGCACCGACTCTTGTCCGGCGACGAAGTAGATTCCATTGCCATCGGCATCTAACCGGCGACCGCTTTTGCAGGCGCAGATCAATGCGTCTACCAAATCCTGTACGAAAATCCACGAAATGTGAGTCGGTCGCAAACCGGGAACAAAATGCAGGCCAAGCTTCCAAATCGTTCGAAATAGCTCTAGGCCGTCTCGATCGCCAGGCCCCAGGACAATCGGTGGACGAACAATCGTAATCGGGATTTCATCTCGAAATTCGCAAGCGACTTGTTCGCCAAGCAGCTTGCTCTTTCCGTAGTGCGATACCGGAAGGGGCGGATCAGATTCTGTGCGACCCTTAATTCCATCGGACGGGCCGGCCGCTGCCAGCGACGAAACAAGCACCGTGACTGGCGGGTTTGATCGCTCAAGGCAAGCGGTCAACAACGCTCGAGTTCCGTGATAATTGACGGCGAACAGCGTGCTTTTGTGGAGTGCCTTTGTGGCACCAGCTAGATGGTAAACGCGATCGCAATTCTCAACCGCCCTGTTTAGGGCGTCTTCGTCGCTCAGATTTCCAAGCACGAGATTGCATTGAGGTGGCAGCACTTTGGCAGCAAGTTCAGCATCCCGGACCAGGCATACAACTTCGTCGCCTTCCTGTACAAGTTGTTTGGCCAGATGTCGACCGACGAAGCCAGTCGAGCCGGTCACTAGTGCCCTTGCCATGCCCAAGACCGAATTCGCAGTATTAATTGAGTCAAATAGAACGCAACAGCACAATTCTATCGGTTCGAGAACCACGAAAAAACAGCGAGCCCAAAAGAAGCTCGCTGTTTAAACGTTTTTTTCAAGAATCTGGCGTTCGGCTATGATGATGTAGCCTCAACAGTCAGCTCGCCTTTGCCTCCGCGGTAGTACTCACGAGCGAAGGCCCCGACGGTTCTTGTGGCGGTGTAGTCAAACGCAAATCCGATCGGAGCACCTATGAGCGGTATCATCCGCGACAGCTTCGTGGCACTTTTGCGCCCTGTCGTGACAGCGATGTGACGCCCAATTTGCTTCCAAATCCCGGCGAGCAATTCGCGACTCGCGTAACGCTTCAAGCTGGCTTTTGTAACTTGATCGATTTCGATACCGAGCACTTTCAAGTAGTTCTTAGCATCGCGTCCTGCGAGGATCATGTAGATGTCAGTTTTAATCTCATCGCGACTCTTATTGTCGATGTCGTGACCGTAGACATAGGCAATGCACAAAGCCAAATTGATCTGAATCTTCCAAGACATCAGAAGATCCGTCGGCACCGTGATCGGCATCGCCAAAAAACCTGGCACGCCCGTCGCTGCGCCAACGAAACCATTCTTCACCGACTTGATCCCTATAATTCGGTTCGCGAGTTCATCGTCGGTCAAGTCAGGGTATCGCTCTCGTTGGTCCTCGACATACAGCTTGACTTCAAACGGATCGAATTCGATGAACCAGTCCACGAGTTTTTCAAACGCCGCAACTCGCTTGGTTGTTGGTTCGGCTTTGACGTCAGCAACCGAATCGGCGTCTGACGTGGAAGTGGGTTCACCTTCAGGGTTCATGTCGCTGTGGTTGTATTCTTGCTCGTTCATGTCCGTGCCTCCCGGATTAGGTCGTGATAATTCAATGAGATCGCAATGCGCTTACTGATATGGACGACGTTGTGCATAGAACTTCGCGATGATCACGCCAATCTTGGCGTATTCTGCGAAAAAGGAGCACGAGAAGAGCGTTTACAATATCCTCATAGCCACATGCAGCTTGCATGTGAACTCGCATCCATAAGCCAGGCCGATGGCGGCTACTCCGTGTGAGCTATTCGGGGCGGTACTTTTTCGAGCATTTCTTTGCTTAGCGCCGACGCTTAAGGAGGCTCGCTGAAGTTAGACCGACAAGCAGCAGCACGATGCTGGCTGGCTCGGGTACTGCGTGGGCGCTCGTTCTAGGACCTTGTTCGTACGTATTCTGAATGAACGAGAGGATCAGGTCGCCAGAGTCAAAAAATCCATCACCGTTAAAGTCACCTTCGCACCAGTTTGCTGGTATGCCTTTTTCATACTTTGCTGCCTGAAAGACCTTTACGAGGTCGGACGAGTTGTACTCGCGGTCCAGGTTTGCGTCGCCAAAATACGTGACGGCTTTTTCGTCAACCCAATTTTGGATGTCATCAAAATCGACGGCACCGTCTCCGGTGAGATCATAAATTGGGTCGTTGGTTCCAGCGGCCGTTTGCTCTGTCAGTGCCTTGATATCTGCCACACCGATGATTCCATCCAAGTCAAAGTCTCCACCAAAGCCGAGGCTGTATCGAATTTCGACATCCGCTGAGCGAATCACCTCACGACCAAAGGCTGACGGATCAATCAAGTATCGGCCCGTCAGCATGACTGAACATCCGTTTTCATCACAGTTCGTGACCAGCGATCGAAGGATATTGTTGATAGCTTCCTGGCCG
>JAGQPC010000981.1 GCA_020426925.1 Planctomycetales bacterium
AATGTGGCCAAAGCTTCGGTTTGTCTGGCAGACGCCAGCGAGTGAACGTGTCGAAAAAATCACTGTCGATACGGCGGCCGCACCGGAAGACGGAGTTGACTTACTGACGCAGACCAGTTCCGATTTTCCTCAATTCTTAGGGCCCAATCGTAGCGGATGGATACCTGGCCCTAGCTTCGATTCCGATTGGACTGCGAACCCACCGACGCAAATCTGGAAGCAAGAGATCGGAGCTGGCTGGTCATCGTTTGCGATTGTGAACGGGTTCGCGGTCACGATGGAACAACGCCACGATCAGGAACTCGTTACGTGCTACGACGTGATGTCTGGTGAACTTCAGTGGGCACATTCACTGTCGACTCGTCATGAAACGTTGCTCGGTGGAATTGGGCCGCGAGCGACTCCGACGATCGACGAAGGTCGCGTCTACGCAATGGGCGCGACCGGAACGCTTCGGTGTCTGGCTGGACGCAACGGAGACCTGATTTGGGAGAAAGACATCGTGACCGAGTTTGGAGGCACACATGAAGACGACGAGTCTTCAATTGCGTGGGGGCGATCTGGCTCGCCTCTGGTTGTCGATGACAAGCTCATCGTTCCAGTTGGTTGTCGATCTCAGCATTCATGCACGCTCGTCGCGTTCGACAAAATCAGCGGAGATGTTATTTGGCTGAGCGGCGATTCATTAGCAAGTTATGCGTCTCCAGGTTCAGCTTCGATTTGCAGTGTCCGGCAGGTTCTCTATGTCGCGGAAGACAAGTTGATTTCATGCGAGGTCGAAACTGGAACTGTTCTTTGGGAATGGAAGTGGCCGGGGGCGTCGAATGCGGCTGCAAACGCTTCGCAGGCTCACGCGTTGGACGGCGATCGTGTGTTCGTGTCCAAGGGCTACGGCGGCGGTTGTGAATTGCTGCAACTTTCTGTCGATAAAAATAAATGGCAAGTGGAATCGATCTGGAAGTCTAACACGACGTTGAAGACGAAGTTCTCAAACGTTGTCATTCACGATGGGCTTGCGTTCGGCTTGGACGATCGCATTCTGGAATGCGTTGACTTACAGACCGGACGCAAAATATGGAAAAAAGGACGCTACGGGTTCGGTCAAGTGTTAGGAGTCGGCGATCACATCATCGTTCAAGCAGAAGACGGACGAATCGTCCTAGTTGAAGCGGCTCGCAAGTTTAACGAACTCGCTAGTATTGCGGCGATCGAGGGAAAAACGTGGAATAATCCGGCGATTTATGGACAATATCTGCTGGTCAGAAACAGTGAGCAAGCTGCATGTTTTCTGCTGCCCGATTTTTCCACAGCCGCTCAGTGATCGGTGGCATGTCGCTGATCATGCGTTTGACGGTGTTGATGTGATCCGGCGACTGCTCGGCGTGGCCACACGTAAGATAGGGTGGATGGAAGAAGCCGGTCAATCGAAAAGCACTACAACAAACTTTTCGTTTGCGTTTTTAATAACAATAACTTTGCAAAGCTCTTGCGTTATTTTTAGTAAAACGCTCCGATGGTGTTTCGTTGAGTATTGATTTCGTCGATTGTCCGGTGTGTCGGTTGTAATTCACGCGAAGGAGAAGTCAGATGTTGCGGGGCGGAAAATGCGTTTGGTTGCAGATTCTGATGATGAGTTTCGCAATGGGCTCAGTTGCTAATGCTGATCTTACATCGTTCGATGTGTTTCCTGCGTTCGCACCATCGGGCAGCAGTCCGAGTTGGGACGGATATACGAACAATGCAATCACAGGCATCGCGGCAAGCGGCGCTCCCGTTGGCGGGGACCGAGATCTCGATCCAACCGCTTACGAACCGACTGCTGCCTTTGTTTCCCCTCATGAATTGATCGTCAGCAATTACAATTCATGGCGAGGCAAAGCTGCACCGAACTCACTACCCGCGGCGACCGTTGGCGAGTTCGGAAACCGAATCCACTTTGGTACTCGGATCACAAGCGCATACGACACTCCGTTTTCTTTACAAGACATTAGTTTCGAATTAGACAGCGACGACGTGGACGACTTTTTTGACTTAGCAGGAACTTTTGCCGGCGCCAATTATTCGTCGACTCGGATCGGTATCAACTACGGCGACAACAAAGTACCTGGCGGCGGTGACGACGTTATTTTTGATAGTGGCGAATCTGGCAACCTGCCGATTCACGAACTCCGTTACGTTGGCGTGGGAACAGCTTTTGACGCCAGCAACACAGATCCTGGAACGACCGGCCAGGAAGCTATCAACAATATCCTA
>JAGQPC010000982.1 GCA_020426925.1 Planctomycetales bacterium
TTGGCGCATGGACAACTACGCACCGGATGAAGCGACAGCAGCCAAAGATGCAACAACTGTAAGACAATCACGATACTACCTGAAAGACGATTTGAGTTTTAGCGAAGCTGTACCTGCGGGTAAAGACACTGCAAGTGATTTCGCGGCAACTGCCTTAGAGGCACCTGCTACGGCCAAACCAGAGTCGGCTCGCCTATACAGCAAGGGGTATCGCGATTCGTTGGCAGAATTGAAAAACAACCTCGCTGGATTCGAAGATTCTGCAGGAACCGACCTGGGGTTTGGCTCAGTCCGAGAGCGTGTGGAACAGAATGGCAATGGCGAGCCATCAGCAGAAGCAGCAGATGGTCAGCCGTTGACCTCGAATCAAGAAGCCTTTTCCGGTCATTATCAATCTTCCGGCAACCAGCGGCAGTGGTCAGATCGAAATCGCCCGGAAGGCTGGATGTATTCTGCCGACGAGAGCTCTCAATCGGGAGCAGAACTTTCAATGCCCGAAACCATGCACGGCAACAGTAACAGCGTCCGTTACTCGGTGGAGACTCTGGATGAAACCGTGACCGAGTCTGAAAGCCGCAAACCCGAATCGGTTGTTCTTGGCGACGTGATCGTCGACGAAGTAACTGAAGGGATGGCTCTCGATCTTTCAGCGCCAGCAAAGACAGCCGAGCGCGTCCAGCGTGCGATTGAAAACTTGGTTGACGACAGCGAGTCGATGGACAGCCCAGCACGGCCTTCCGATGACTACGGAGTCGCCCTAGGTGAGAGCGACGCAGAAGAAGAACAGCAAATCGCACGCGACAATTCTCAACCGACATTCGGGTTCGCTGCTAAGAGCATTGACAATCGCACTTCAAATCGGGCTGACGTGGAGTTCAGCGAAGTCCAAGGCCTGAACGACTTGGGCATGGGCGGTATGGGCGGCGGAGGAGGCGGCCAAACAACACCGAACATGGGCAATATGGACGCACGCATGATGGGCAGCGGCGGGTTCGCCAGTGGGACTCCCAGCAGTCAGTCCGGCAACGGAGCTCAAGCACCAGGATCGACCTCGCTATACGACGAGGCCCCGGTTTCGGAAGATCAGACGACCGCCCTGGAGTATGCCCAGCAACAAAGTCAACAAGATTCCAAAGGCGATAGCGATCGAGACTTTCCAGCCTCGCTAAGCCTTGCAGTCCCAGCCCCAACGGTCGACAGATTGTCATCGTCGCTGGAAGGTCGCGAAAAGCAAATTGCACAGAAGGAGAAACAAGAGGAACTCACCGAATCCGACGAAGTGACGCACCTGTGGTCAGCTCTGCCAAAACGTCGTGGCGAAAGCAGAGGGCGTGAAGTCGACAGTAAAGGCATCGTCGTCAATGAAGAGCTCGCGCGGCCTGGCGAACCTGCTGGCAGCAACAAGAATGCGCCGGTACAGCTGGGTAAGAAGCTATCGAAGTTGCCCATGTTCGATGCCTATGCAGCACCGTCAGATTCCGATGGTGACGGGATCGCCGATACGCCCGAAGTTGCCGAATCTCCTGCGGACTCCGCTGGGTACGGCGAACAGTACAAATTTGGTGTTGCGATTTCGAACGGCCGGTCAGAACAAGATCAGGCGGAGCGTTGGAAAGACCTTACCCGTAGGCGGAAAAAATATGCAGTAGTTAACTTTGCAGGATTGGAAGAGACTAACGCAGCCGACGAAGCATTCTCGACATTCTCACTGCACGTCAGTGACGTCTCTTTCAAGTTGACTCGTGCAGCTCTTGCTCGCGGCGAGTGGCCGGATCCGGAAAAGATTCGAATCGAAGAGTTTGTCAACGCATTCGATTACGGCGACCCGATCCCAAGCCAAGACGAAAAGGTCGCATGCCGTTTGGAACAGTCGATTCATCCGTTTCTACAACAGCGCAACGTTCTGCGAGTTTCCATGCGTACTGCAGCCGCGGGACGAGCCAGCAGTACTCCGCTGCGTTTGACTCTGCTGTTGGACAATTCGGGATCCATGGAAAGAATCGACCGACAGCAAACGGTGCGGCGAGCGTTCACGCTTCTGGCTGAACAGCTAACGCCCGCCGATCAAGTCACGTTGATCAGCTTCGCCCGGCAACCTCGTCTGCTGGCTGATCGCGTCAGTGGTGCTCAGTCGAAGCAGCTGGTCGATCTGATCCAGAATCTGCCCAGCGAAGGAGGCACGAACATTGAAGCCGCATTGCAATTAGCGTTCGAAAAAGCGCAAGAGCAAAAAGTCGAAGGGGCTCAGAATCGAGTCATCCTGTTGACCGATGGCGCGGTAAATCTTGGCGATGCAAACCCCGAATCGTTGTCGAACATGATCACGACGATGCGCAATGCTGACATCGCGTTCGATGCGGCCGGGATCAGCGCCGAGGGATTGAACGATGAAGTGCTCGAAGCATTAACGCGCAAGGGAGACGGTCGCTATTACATGCTCGATTCGGTCGACGATGCCGATGACGGGTTTGCTCGACAAATCGCCGGCGCTTTGCGACCGTCCGCGAAGAACGTGAAGGTCCAAATCGAATTCAATCCGAAACGAGTTGGCCGCTACAAGCTGCTCGGTTTCGAAAAACATCGCTTGAATAAAGAAGACTTCAGCAACGACAAAGTCGACGCCGCAGAAATGGCAGCGGCCGAAGCAGGCGTCGCAGTTTATCAGTTTGAAGCGAAGCCAGACGGCGAAGGCGACATCGGTTCGGTATCCGTTCGATTCCAAGATTTATCAACCGGACGCATGACCGAGCGATGTTGGCCGATCCCGTACGAAGCCGACGCTCCACGACCGGACCAAGCTGCTCCTTCGCTGAAAATCGCGACAAGCGCCGCGTTCCTTGCTGCGAAACTCCGCGGCGAGCCACTCGGCGAAAGCGTCGATTTGAAAGCACTTTCAAGCTTAATTAGCGGATTGCCAAACAACACGTCCAGCGATCGCGTTGGCGAGCTGCAAAGCATGATTGAACAAGCTCGCCAGCTGACTGGGAACTAGCTGTGATGATTCAAGCAAGAGTTCCCACACCGAAGGAAGTTTAGCAACTTCCACTACGTCGGTGGAAGCAGCGTCATCAATAACGAAGACACGATACTTGAGTAGCACGAGACTTCACAATGAACCACAACATGTCAAACACGTGTAACCCGAAGCGTCAGCGAGGGACTAGTCAGGGCTACTGGCTCAGTTGTTTTGTTGCGTTGTGTGCGTCACTGTGGATCGCGCAAGGCGCAAACGCACAGATCGAAACCGACAAAGCGAGCGTGACGACATCGATCGGCAGTGATGGACAGGGGGCCATCATTGTCGAAGCTCATGGCCAGCTACCCAAACCGCCGGTGTTTCACAACGCACGCGCACACGCCACCGCCGCTGTTGGACCAGAACGCATCGTACAGACCGTTCAACTCACCATCAAAGTCGTGCAAGGCGAAGCGGAAACGCTGAGCTTCGGTCTAAACGGCGATGGACAAGTCGTTAAAGTCGAGCACGACAACATCAAGTCATGGGCAGTTCGCCAATCGGGGAATCAACGATTTCTGGATCTCCATCTCAAAGACAACGTGACCGAACTGGCCCCCACGATCACAATTCAATCGGCCAAATACGAGCTTCCCGCGACCATCAACCTGACGCACTTAACTCCAGGCGAGGCCGTTGGTTTCGATTCGACTCTTGAGATCAATTTCGGTCCCGGAACCGAAGGCAGTGTCGTCGAAGCAGACGGTTTTGCACCTCTGCGAAAACAAAACGGCACAGAACGATTTCAAACTTCTACCGGCGGACAGCTCACAATTTCCGTGAATCGAGACGGCGCGTCGCCTGCGCCGGTGGAATTGGTCGGGACGGCGCTCGAAGGTGAGCTTCACCCTAACGGCAAGTCGATTCAATTCGTACTGCGGACAACTGCAAGAGTAACCGAAGGTGACAGCGAGATCACGATTCTGTCCGGAAATGCTGCTCCCAGTAAACCACTGAACGACGCCAACCTTCGTCTTCGACTCGCTAACGAAAACCAGCGGCCGACGTACAAGTTGCACTTTGCAGAAACCGGTTCTTATCCGATCACACTGGAGTTCGTCGCGTTGCTCAGCTCCGATGCGAACTGGCAATCGGTCGACTTTACGATCGCGGCAAGTGCGGTCGTTCCGATGACGCTATCGGGTCTCGATTCGGATCTACAGTTTCACCGAGACCAACAATCTATCGTCCCGCTACGTCAAGACGGCGAGTGGTTAGGTTTCTTACCGGCCACTGGTCGAGCACGATTACATTGGAAAGCTCAACGCAAAACGGGCGAGGGAAAACTTGTCTTCACGACCACCGGAAAACTCGAATCGATGGTCGGTGTCGGATTGCTACGCCAAGACCACCAAATCGACTATCGAGTTCTTCAAGGCGAACTGAAAGCGTTCAGCATCGGTGTCGCCGGACCTGGCGAAATCCTCGACGTCCGTGGCGACAACATCGTTGGCTGGAACGTGGTCGGCGAAGGCAACAATCGGCAGCTCGACGTGACGCTCAGCCAGCCCATCACTGCGACCAGTCAGCTCAACATTCGCAGCCAAACACCGCTGGATGCATTTCCGGTTCGAGTCGAAGGAATGCGTCTTAATCCTATCGGGGCAATTCGGCATTCGGGGCATCTACGTTTGACGAATCTTGGTTCGGTACGCATCGAACCGACCGACCTCGCGGGACTGACTCAGCTTTCGCCAGATCAGTTTCCAGGCGATGCAATCGAGGCTCGCCAGATTTACGTTTACCGTTTTCCTGCAGCCGATCATTCGTTCGTCGTGGCAGCAGACCGAGTTCAGCCAGAAGTCAACATCGTCGAGCTAGTGTTTTATCAACTCGCCGAAACCGACCGAGCCATTCGTGCCGACGTTGAATTGGACATTCGCGAAGCGCCGATCCGCGATTGGACCTTTGAAATCCCGGCCGACTATTCGGTCGTATCGGTAACGGGGGCGGCCGTGAACGATTATATTCCTGCATCCGAGGAAGCCGATGGCCGGCGCAACCTTCGAGTGATCTTCGGAGACGACGTCATAGGCCGGCAGCTCGTCACATTGCAATTAGAAAAGAACGAAGCGGCGACCGCAGGCAACTGGGAGCTACCGCGAATCGACTATCCAAACGCCAAAACGGTTCGAGGCGATATCGGCGTCGTTGGCTCTCCTGGCTTTCGCATCGCGGTCGGAGCGACGAATCTGCTCGTGGAAAAACCGCTTTCTTATTTCCCCACGCCGATGCCGAATCTTCAGCAAGCGTTTCGCGTTAGAGAGCCTGACTGGTCCGCAACAATGACGATTGAATTGCTAGACCGCAGCGTTCAGGCGGATGTATTCCATCTCTATTCACTGAGCCAGGCAACCGTTTACGGCAGCGCTCTCATCAACTACTTCGTGACGGGGTCTCCCGTTTCCGAATGGCGAGTGGTCGTGCCAGAAGACTTAGGAAACGTCACTGTCGATGGGCAAAACATTCGAACTTGGCGACGCGACGGCGATACCTTAATCGTTGCACTTCACCAACCGGTGATGGGGCCGTACACGCTGCTCGTTACGTTCGAAGAGAAGCCGAATGAAAATGACAGTTCTTTCCGACCGGGTAAGGTCGCGCCACAAAACGTCCAGGGAGAACGCGGTTACGTTCAAGTCGTCAGTCCGGTGCAAGTTCAAATTGACACTCTGTCGATTTCCGATGACATGTTGGCGCTCGACGCGTTGGAATTGCCGACAGAACTTCGACTACTGAGCACGGCTCCACCGCTGGGAACTTGGCAGTATACAGACCGCCCGTTCGATCTCAATCTAAAAGTGAATTCGTTCCGTCCTGGCACGACGGTTGGCCAGGTTGTTGAATTTTCCGAAGCGAACAGCCAAGTTTCCAAGGATGGCGAGCTCGTCACGGACGTTCTCTACTACGTCAAAACACGTGGCCAACGATCGCTGCGAATTCAACTGCCTGAAGATCCAGTTCGACTGTGGGAAGTAACAGTCAACGGCCAAACGGTTACGGCAAGACGAGTCGACGACGCAACATTAATTCCGCTTCCCGGAGGCACCGATCCAAATGTTCCCATCGAAGTGCGTTTGCGGTTAGGAAAACCAGTCGTCAGCGAACGCAGGCCCGAACTCACGCTGCCCGTCGTCTTCGCGCCGGTGCTAAAGACTCAGTGGAATGTCGCCGGCGACGAGAAGCATGTGCTTGTGCCTGGCGGCGGAACGGTGACGCCAACAGTTCCGGTACTACGTCCAACTGGTTTCGATTGGGTGGCTCGGCGAGGTCTAGCGCGACTGACCACGATTGCTCTATTCGGGTTGATCGGTATTTGGGCGTCCAGAAAAAATGGCGTCCTACGCGTGCTCGGGCTCGTCGGTTTGACTGCTGCAATCGTTGCCGCGGCGGGTACGAGTTCCATCGCACGAGATGAGATTCAATCGCCTGCGCCGCTGCAGCTGAGCTTACCTGTCTTATCCGCGGGTGACGCGATCGAACTTCAGGTTCGCAACATCCCAGCTTGGCAGGCTTCTGTTTCGTGGCTGGGAATTATCGTGGTGCTCGCAGGTATCGGAGTCCTGGCTTCGTCGCTCAGCAAACGCCAGCACAATCGCAAGCTGCTTTACCGTTGCGGTGGCTTTTTAGGAATCGCATTAGGCATACTCGCGTGTCGCGATAGCGCGTGCTGGTTTTACGGGCTATTAGCGGTCTCGATTTTTGTGCTGTTCTTCTTGCCCGCCGCCTTCAGCTGGATGCGCGATGTATCCGAATGGAATCGCCGACGCGCCGAGGAAAAGGCTAACAATGCGGACGATGAGAACTCGGGCCCAGATGCCGCTGTGATTACGACAGCAATTCTCTTTATGGCATGCCTCTTTGCGACAGTCGCAGATCAATGTGTTGCTGCAACGCCAAACAATTTCGACCCGGCTGACGTGGTCACTCAACAATGGCAGATCTCGCATCAAGATTTGCGTTTATCCGCGAGCGGGACAATTGAACTAGCGGGGCGACCTGGCGATCAGTTCGTGCTGCTGCGAGCTCCAGCCGTCCTGACCAAATTCGATGGACACGGCCTGCGACTGACAAAGAAAGAGATCGACGGAATCGGCTTGACCTACATCGTGAGCATTCCCGCGATTGCGGAAGCAAACGACGTCACGCCAGATAATGCCGACCGGCCTGACTCCGTCACTTCGTTTCGTGCCACGTTTGAGTACCAACTGGAAGCGATCAAGCCGGTCGACGGCATGCCTGTTCTTACTGGATCTGCGGCTGTGCAGCAGATTGAGCTGACCTACGATGAATCTGGTTGGGACGTCGTCAGTGCGGCAGCAGTTCGAGTCGAGTCGATCGAGTCAGACGAGCAACACACCAAAGCCAACGTGTTACTCGGCCCTGGCAACGCAAGCATCTCGCTAAAACCAAAAGCACGCGATGTCACGACCGAAGAAACGCAGTTCTTTGTGGAAGCGTCCAATCTGTATCTTCCCGGTCCCGGCGTAGTCGATGGCCTGCATCGCATCCACATACGAGCGGCGCAGGGACAGGTCCGCGAACTGAAGGTTGTGATTCCCAGCGGATTTACGGTCAGCGACGTGAACGGACCGGTTGGATCTTGGCAATTTGACGCTGACAGCGGTGCTTTGTTGATGGAAGTCGAACCGCAATCACAACCGTTCGACATCATCGTGCAAACTCAGCGAGGGCTCGATCCGTTGCCCGTCGATGTCACCCTGGCTCCTTTGCGAGTTGACGCGGCGAATGGTGAAGTTGGGATGGTCGCGATTGCATTCGGAGCTGACGCTCAACCTGAACGAATTGACGCGACGAACTTGTCGGAGGTCAACTTGGGCGACTTCGATCGGAGCTTGATTCCTGAAAACAAAGCGGTTCTGCATCGAGTTTACCGTTACGGCACGGAAGCGGGCGAATTGTCAGTGCGCGTCACGCCTGTCGCGCCGGAAGTTCGCGTACTGACCAAACAAGTGTTGTCGCTGGGCGATGAACGCGTCGTTTTGCAAATCAATTTTTCGGCCACGATTACTCGAGCAGGACTGTTCCAGCTGAGCTTTCCGCTGCCCGACGGTTTGGAAGTGGAATCACTAACAGGAGCCGCACTTGATCATTGGTCAGAGCTGACCGCAGACAACCAGCGGCAGATCGTTCTGCATTTAAACGGTAAGACGCTTGGTGCTCAGCAGTTTTCACTGACGCTCGCCGGCGCCGCACCGACTGACGTGACAGAATGGGAAGTGCCTCGTTTTCAGCTGACCGAAGCGACACGGCAAACGGGCGATCTGGTCGTTCAGCCGACAACTGGAATCCGATTGCGAACGATCACTCGGCAAAACGTTTCCGAGACCGATCCTCGCACGATGGGAGCAAAGACTCAAGGCGGCCTCGCGTTTCGATTGCTCCAACAAGATTGGAATCTGGTGCTGGGGATCGAAAAACTGGAGCCGTGGGTTACTGGTCATGTTTTGCACGAGGTCACTTTGCGCGAAGGACAAACCCGTTCGACGCTGTTGGCTGACTTCAATGTGCAGAACGCGTCTATTCGCTCGCTATCCGTCGTACTGCCAATCACGAATGAAGATGAAATCAAGACGCTGCGAGCGACCGGCGAAACCGTCAGCGACTTTGTGAGAACGTCAGCCAACTCGAATACGTGGGAGTTGCGGCTGAAACGGCGAGTTGTCGGCGACATTCAGTTCCGCATCGAATACGAACGTCGAGGTGATCGGTCCAATGAGACCGAACCGTTAACGCCGGCAGGCTTTCCAGACGCGAGACAGCTTTCGTATCACTTTGCGATCCGGCCTGGCGGACGACTGGAGATCGATCCTGTCCCACTGCCAGCAGGCTGGCAACAAGCCGATTGGAACAGTGTCCCTCAGCCTCTTCGCGACTCCGGCAACCACAACGCGCCGGCACTCACGCTGCAAGCCACAACGCCAGCCAATGCGCTAAACCTAAAAGTAACGCGTCATGCACTGGCCGGTGCTCTGAAACTCCGAGTTGCCGAAGGATTGCTGACGACGGTTCTTTCGCCAACCGGCGATCAACTAACCGCCGTTGACCTCACGATGGAAGTGATCCAACGCAGCAGCTTGAGCATCACGCTTCCGGACGGCGGCGATCTGTTCAGCATTTTCGTAAACGGGGAAAGCGTTCATTCGATTCGGCAATCTGGCGGTGTGAACGCTTGGCAGTTTTACATCTTGCCCGGCATTGACGATCGGACGGCAGAAGTTCGCTTCGTTTATTCGCTTCCCGGCGAACGGTTGAATCGTCTCCAACTGACAAGTCCCGAACTGAACGTGCCGCTGGAAAACATCACCTGGAATGTCATTTCTCCAAAAGGATTTCGCTTGGCTGACAGCGACGGGAATCTCGAGCTGACAGAAGAATCTCAAACCGAAAACTACGATCGAGAATCATATCTGTCGAAGATGGACAGCAAGCGACAAGTAATGCAGCACAAGGCGAGCGAACTGCTCGTTCAAGCCAATAAACTGCTGCAAGCGGGCGAGCAAGCGAAAGCTCGTTGGGCATTGAACAGCGTCGCAAATCGCTATGCGTTGGATGCGGCATCCAATGAAGATGCACGTGTGCAATTGGAGAATCTTCAAAGGAAACAGGCGGTTGTCGGGCTCAACACTCGCCGTCAGCGGCTATACCTCGACAACAAACCAAGCGACACGGGCGCGGAAGACAATGACCAGCTGCTACAGGCGGCCGCCGACAATCCGATCTTGCAAAAAGACCAATTGAATTTTCGGCCTCAGGAATACAGTCAGCTGCTTCGTGGCAACACAACAGAAGACACCGCCATTTTGGAACAAATCGCCGGACGACTGGTCCGCCATCAACGCACGACTGGCCCCGCACCGCAGGCGATCGTGATCAGTCTACCGGAAGAAGGAAACATGTACACCTTCAAACGATCGGTTCAAGTCTCCGAAAACGCACCACTAGAATTGGACCTTCGATTTGATTCCGTGCAGAAGCTCGGCGCTGGCAAATCGCTCGCGGTGCTTTTGATTCTTGCCGGATTGACGTTGGCGTTCACCATTATCGTTAGCAAGAAAAGCGACGAGGGTGAAGAATTGGTGGAAGAAGCCGCTGTGGGAGAAGAATAGGCGTGCAGCGCCATGTTCGTAGTCCCGCCTTCAGGC
>JAGQPC010000983.1 GCA_020426925.1 Planctomycetales bacterium
TTGACGGAACGACCGTCAGTTTAAGCGATCTTGCAGACGCGCCGGCGCTACTGGTCATTTTCATGTGCAATCATTGTCCTTATGTGATTCATGTCGCGCCCGAGCTCGCTCGTTTGGCGGCCGAATACCAGCACAAAGGCGTCGCTGTTGTCGCGATCAGCTCGAACGATTCGACGCAGTATCCTCAAGATTCGCCTGAGCAAATGGTGCACGAAGCGGAATCTCGCGGTTTTACGTTCCCGTATCTTTTCGATGAAGATCAAGAAGTCGCGAAAGCGTATCGAGCCGCATGCACTCCTGATTTCTACGTTTTCGACAAAAACCAAGAGCTTGTCTATCGAGGCCAGTTGGACTCAAGCCGCCCCAATACCGACATTCCAGTGACGGGTGAAGACCTGCGAGCCGCATTGGAAGCAGTGCTAACCGGCCAGGCGGTTTCGGAAAACCAACGACCGAGCCTCGGTTGCAACATCAAATGGAAAGAGGGCGCCGAGCCCGATTACTTTGATCCGGTCGGTCTTCCAAAGTAGTCCGCTCGCAACTCCATCCATCACGCTCGTCCGAGACACGATTCTATGCAAACGACACCTGTTACAACCGAACAGTTATCCGCGTCCGTAATTGCCGTCCCGCCGCTGGCCCGTCATGGCGATTTAACGTTGGCTCCCGAAGAAAACCGCAAGATCGCGTCGCACATTGAAGCTGGTGGAGTCCGGACGCTGCTGTATGGCGGCAACGCAAACTTTTATCACATTGCGGTCAGCGACTACGCGAACACTCTTGCGATGTTGGTGGACATCGCTGGCCCAGATACGCTGGTGATTCCGTCCGTCGGTCCGGCGTTCGGCACGATGATGGACCAAGCCGATGTATTGGCCGATTTTGCCTTTCCGACGGTGATGATTCTACCTCAGAAAGAGATCGCTACTTCGTCGGGCATTGCTACCGCGACACGCATGTTCTCGGAACGCATCGGTCGCCAAGTCGTGTTGTATCTCAAGCATGATCGCATCATGGACGTTGAGGATGTTGAGTCACTGGTTAATGATGACGTCGTGTCGTTCATCAAGTACGCAGTCGTTTTAGAAGACACGGCCAACGATCGCTACCTGAGCGAAATCACGGCGAGGGTCGATCCCAAGAAGATCGTTAGCGGGATCGGCGAACAACCGGCGATCGTTCACACCAGAGATTTTTCCTTGGCCGGATTCACATCTGGATGCGTATGTGTCGCTCCGTCACTTTCGATGAAGATGCTCGGCGCGATCAACAACCAAGACTTCGAAACGGCCGAGTCGATTCGCCGCACGTTCGAACCACTTGAAGACCATCGCAACTCGATCAATCCCATCCGAGTCTTGCACGCGGCCGTTGAGGCAGCAGGAATCGCGGACACAGGCCCTCATCTGCCGTTACTCAGTCCCGTAAGCGATGCTGAATTCGCACGAATCAAGATTGCTGCTCTGGAACTGCTACAACACAATTAACGACGAGACTGAGTCACGAGTCTTGTGATCATCTAATCTTGTCCAATTCCGCGACCAACTTTTCCAGCACCGAACCCGCAATGTAACGTTGGGTTTCGACTCTGGATCGGTCCGCGCAACTAATCTGTCCGGAGGTCACCCGGCCTGAAATGTTGATTGCGTAGTACGCGAATGGAACGCCAACTCCACCATCAGGCCAGGGCTCGGCGTATCCTGTCGTCGCTAGCCCGATGTCCGATCCGAATAGCGTTCGCACTCCAGCTGCCATTTCTTCTGCGACTCGCTGGGAGACGCAATTTACTGAAGCGGCGTGGTCGCGATCGACTTTCAGTAACGCTGCTTTTTGGTCGATGTTGTACGCAGTGATTCCGCCCAAAAAGTAATCGGACGCACCACTCGTTGCCGCAATCAATGCTTGCAAATTTCCGCCCGTCACACTTTCCGCGACAGCGATTGAATGACCGACCGTCGACAGAATTCGTTTTAGGGCAACCGAATGAGCGTTCATTTGACAGGGCGTGCGATGGGGCAGCTAACAAAACGGTGGCTTTATTAGATCGGTCAGCAAGCCCACGAACAATCCTGCTGCGATCAGGTCCGCGGACGTGCCAGGATTCCGGCGATTCCCGTCGCTTCGCAGCCAGAAGTCGAAGTCAGCGAGTGCGGCTTCGTAGTTGTCAAAGTTCTCGCTCGCGGAACCGGCGTTCAAAACTCGACTGGCTCGCATGGAAGATTCACGAGCAACCGATTCCCCCAGTTTTCGCTGGATCAGGCTGTCCGGAAACTCTGCCATCAAATGCAAATGCGTGCGAATGATTCGGTCGGTCAGGTCTTCGCCGTTGTCCGGATCATTCAAGTGAGGAACGACGAAATCGAACACATCCTGAAAGTCATTCGCGTACTGGCGGGCAATCATGTCGTACGAAGCAGCAAAACGCATCGCGTCGAGCAGGTTGTCAGGCGCAGCGGCATCGACGTTCATCTCGCTGGCTGATTCTACTTGTAAGCCGCCTGCCTGCGCGGACCCGATAGCTTCGTAAACCTTACGTGCGTCATCGGGCGTAAGGCCAGCCAGCACTCGGGCTACGTTTTCTCGTAGTTCGGAAACTGCAATCGGCAATGTCGTCGCGCAAGAAAGCGGCGCCAGCAGCAACGCAATACCGAGATTCGTATTCGACCGAGCAACGTTTCGTGTCGCGTTAACGGCACGTAGCACAACTTCACCCAAAGGGCCCGATGGCGCTGAATCCATGATCGGCCCGATCGCGATGGCGCTCACTAAGAATTCGTTGAGCGTGCAGTCTTCAAAATCGGCCGCTCGATGAACGTTTCCCGGTTTTGGAGCAGTCACCTCTAATGTGCATGCAAGCGTCGCGAGTTGTCCGATCGAGAAATTCGTCATGAAGTTCGTTTCAGGAAATCACCGATTCGTTGCGCGACTTCGTTCTTGGCTTCCTCGACAACCCAGTGGCCTGCATCTGAGATAGGGTGCTTTTCTGCCTGCGGCAAAAGCTCTGCGAACCGTTCCATGCATTGCGGCTTGAAGCACCAGTCTCTCATTCCCCAAATCAGAGAAAAGGGAAGATCCCGAAAAAGTTGGAGCTTCGCTTCAATGTTGGCCAGAACATGCCAAGTCGGATGTTCGGGCGACGATGGAATGTCTTGAACAAACGCGTTCACTGCGACTCGATTTGCCCAACTGTCGTACGGTGCAAGAATCCCGTCAACAAACTGTTGCGAAAGCTCTCCCGGTCGCTCAACAGCCATCAGCAACGCCGCGAGCGAAAACAGGTTCAGTGCTCGCACAGCAGATGGCCCGATCAGCGGAGTGCGACAGACGCGGATTCTCCACGGAATATCCGTAGGCGGAAACGCACCGGTGTTCAGCATGACGAAACGCTCGAATCGCTCCGGCATTTCAACTGCTGCGCCCAACCCGATCGCACCACCCCAGTCGTGGCCGACGAGTGTGATGTTCTGCAGATCTAGCTGAGCGATAAAGCACTTCAGATTGTGAATGTGCGTCGCAAGCGAATAGTCGTAGTTCTGTGGCTTGTCGCTTTTTCCGCATCCCATGTGATCAACGGCGAT
>JAGQPC010000984.1 GCA_020426925.1 Planctomycetales bacterium
TGTCCGCTGGCAACTCCTTGCCGGCGTACTTCTCAAGTTCTGGCTTGTAGTCGAACGTGTCCACTTGAGACGGAGCACCGTTCATCATCAGGAAAATGCAGTTCTTTGCACGAGGCATAAAGTGCGGCGGTTTCACCTGAAGAGGGTTCGTTGCGTTCGCATCCGCAGCAACCACGTGACGCTGAAAAAAACCATCACCTGCCAAAAGATCTGCAAGCGCGAGTCCAGCAAAACCGCTACCCATCTGCCACACAAATTCACGTCGAGATTGACCGCATGGGAAGAGCGTTTTTTTCATGGCGATAGCTTTGCGAAAAAACGAAGATCGGCAGAACAGCAAATCTCGATTGTAACGCATGCAGTTTGCGAGAAGTAACTGAAATGACAACCAATGATTGGAATTGAGCGAGCCGTTAGCATACTATGGTCTCGCATCAGCAGCGCGGTTCGCAAACACGGAATCTACACGATGGTTCGAAGTACAATCTTGATCCTCCTCGGTATTTCGCTGTGGACGCCCACTTCAATTGGTGCGGAGTTCAGGTTTTCGCGAGCAGTCGCCCTTCCGACAATCATGTTCGAAGGGCACAACGCGAGAATCCACACACAGGGGCTTTTCGCGACCGCCGATCATTGGATCGTGACCGGTCGCCTGGAAAACACACCGAAGCGTCCATTGCTGATCAGAATATCGAGGACCGATCCCGCTCGATACGAAGTCATAGACCTGCTGCCACGTCTGGTCGGCGGCGGCAGCCGGAAATCGCTCGACCATCCTGGTGGTTTCGATCGAGACACAAGCGGCGCGTTTTGGATCCCCGTTTCGACCAGTGATCGCCGAGGTCCAACCGTCATCCTGGGGATTAAGCTCGACGCCGACGCAAGCTTGGCAAATGGCATCGAGGTTGTGCGTTCTTTTGAAATCGATGATCACGTCGGAGCATTGTGCTGCGTTAGCAAATCGGAATTGTTAGCAGCGAATTGGGACACAAAAAAGGTCTATCGCATTTCGTCAGCGACGGGCAAGATCGTCAGCGAGGAAACGTGGCAATCTCTGGTCGAATCAAAACTAGAGCTCGCCGTGCAGGATTGGAAGTTCGATCGTAAACGTGAGCTCGTCATCGCAGGCGGCATCGATAAGTCTCCCGGCGTCGACGACAAAGATCAAGCTGTAATCGCCGCCATCGACCTGAAAGCTCGGTCAATCAAAATCAATCGCCTTCCACCGCGCGCCGAAGTCAGCCGTCCGCTCACGAACGAAGGCTTAGCCTTAGACGGAAACACAGTTCATTTGCTGCCGGAAGATTTTGGTGCTGGCGCGCAAATTTTGGAATTCGAAAGAGGCAATCCAGCCCAATGATTTGCGATTGCGGTTAAGCTTCAGATCCACCTTGAACGGCCAGAGTCAAGTCGCGGTCGAGTCGAAGGCGAGTGGCAATTCCAGTCACCTTCTGACCATGAGGCGTCTCGAGCAGCATGATCGGCTGCATGTTTCGCCTTTGGAAATCGCGATCGCAAGACATCATGAAAAGTGCGTCCAGATGAGTCGAATCGACGACCGCGTCGTCGTTCAATTCATAGGCGTTTCTTGCTACTCGACCGTGACGAAGTTCGTTTGTGTTTTTGCAGCTGCGTGTGGATAATTGTTGATTGGCAGGGCTGCAGCAGCTGACTCGTTTAACCCGACGCCGAAGGCGAGGCGTTGTCACGACGATCAGAATGTGACGCCTCACCTTCGCTGTCGGGTTAAACGAAAGCGTCCACATCCACATTGTCGCAGCCAATGGTCTGCGGTCACTTTGATCAACAGCGCACTAGCCATGAGAATTTCAATTCGCGAAGCAATGTACGGTATCGCTCTATTTGCTTCGGCGGTTGGAAGTTTTGGCGCATGGGGCTGTGTCTGTGCGAGCGTTGTCTGCGGCGCGTGGGTCTTGATCAAACTAGGACTCGGTAGAGTCGTTACATTGCTGTTTCATTTCGGGTTTGGCTTACTTGCTTCGATGCTGGTCCCAGCCTATAGCGGCAGCCCTCCGCTAGGGCACGATTTGTGGAAAGACAAAGGGCGGTTGATTTCGTTAGTGGCTTTTCTTGCGTTGGTCGTTTGTCCGCTGTGCTGGAAGCAACATCGTGAATCGCTTCGGAAACAACTCCATACTCCGCTCACAAAATCGCGGGTGCGACGCTTCGAATACGGTGATCCTCGCAAGAATCTTTGAATCAGTTGTGTGTTTGCATAGAACCGCTAGCATCTGCAATTCAGGATCGAGTTTGCTCTGAGCGGTGCGCAAAGATAGACTTCGAGCAGGTAACATTGAAGTTTTCGCTGGCGCTCACTGATGAGTTCATCTTGGTTGTCGTATTTGCGTTTTTTCACACTTTGTGTGGTCGTGCAGCTAATGGCCTGGCCGTGCGGTTCCGCTGCGGATACTGCATCAGCCAAAAACGAAGACGGTTACAACGTGATCGCGGTTTGCAGCCAGCAGCTGCGGACGTCGTTGGAACCGTGGCTTCAGCATCGGTCGGAGCAAGGTTACCGCACCATGGTTGTGCCCGCGACTCCAAATGCCAATGCCAAAAACATCCGAGACTCAATTCGACAAATCGCTGCCAGCAACCCGGTCGAGTCAATCGTTCTCGTTGGCGACGTGCCGCTTGTCCCAACTCATTTCGAGAAAGCGGTCGTGAACGTGAGTTGGGGGTCCGAGCCGGAAATCGCGTCCGACAATTGGTTTGCCGACTTGGACGACGATGCGATTCCCGATGTTGCGATCGGCCGGTTGTCGGTTGACAACAGCGTCGAACTCGATCGAGTAGTCAACAAGATCATTCGATACGAAAACGAGCCGATCAGTCGCCCGTGGCCGCGTAGAGTCAACCTTGTTGCTGGCGTCGGTGGGTTTGGGGCAATTGCGGATAAGATTCTCGAGAACGCCACTCGCTCGTTCATTACCAAAGGGATTCCGGCCGAGTATCGTACTTCGACGACCTACGCAAGTTGGCGAAGTCCCTATTGCCCCGACCCTCGTCATTTTCGCGACGCGACGATCGAACGGATGAACGAAGGATCGCTGTTGTGGATCTACATCGGGCACGGCCAACGTCGGAATCTTGATTTGATTCGAGTGCCCGCTGGAGTCGCTCCGATATTTCAAGAGCACGATGTGGACAAGGTCGCTGCGGAAAGCGGTGCTCCGATCGCCGTTTTTCTTTCGTGCTATGCCGGCGCATTTGATGAGGCAAACGATTGTCTTGGCGAACGACTCGTCGCGGCAGAAAAAGGCCCGGTCGCCGCAGTTTGTGGCTCACGCGTGACGATGCCTTACGCGATGGCGGTGCTGGGCAACGAAATGTTGCGTGAGTGTTTCGCGAATCGACAAACTCGACTTGGTGACGTAATCCTTAATGCAAAACGGCGTTCGATGGAAGTGGATGCGAACGATGGTCAGCGTCGCCTGCTGGACGCTTTGGCCAAGTCTATCAGCCCACACCCAGAAAAAATCGCCGACGAGCGAAAAGAGCATCTTTGGCTTTTCAATTTGCTTGGTGATCCGCTGCTACAGATTCGACATCCAAGGCAAGTCGAAATCAGCGGAGCGAAAGCTGCTTTTCCAGGCGACGAAGTTACGATCGATTTTGATTGCCCGTGCCACGGCAAGGCGATTATCGAGTTGACTTGTCCTCGAGGTCGATTCACATTCGATCCTCCGACTCGATCGGAATTTGACGCCAGTGATGCGGGCATGGCATCCATGACCGACACTTATCGATTAGCCAATCAGGACTCATGGCTCCGGCAAGACTTGGACGTCGCAGCCGGTGGAAACTCCACGAAGATCAAGCTTGCCGATCACATTCGAGGACCTACATTTGTCAGGATATTTGTGACTGGCGAATCGGATTTCGCAATGGGCTCGCATCAGATATACGTCCGCCGCCGCCCGAAGGAATGAATGTCGTTGCTGTGCTACAACAAGTCAGCGATTGACGCTGCCGGGATGCTCGCCCCTATCCGCCGCTGCGCGGCGACTCTCCCAAAGGGCCCAAAGGGAAAGTGAAGTACGTCACTTACAAATACGTTTGCTGGACTGCACCTCTCCCAAAACTGGGAGAGGTCGCCGCGCAGCGGCGTGTGAGGGCTCGGCACGTCTCATCGAGCATATCCCCTCATCCAGCCTTCGGCCACCTTCTCCCCGAGGAGAAGGAAATACGGTGATGCCCACCAGAACCAGGGAGAGTTTCAAGTCGTGTTGCGTTCGCGTCCAATCGCTTGGGTCGCTATGGCTGAACCGAAAAACGATGAACGGTAATCTGCCGGAAGGTCTCGCCCGGTTTCAGAATCGAGCTGGGAAATGTTGGCTGGTTGGGCGAATCGGGGTAGTGCTGCGTTTCCAGGCAGAACGCAGTGTGTTGCTGGAAGCCCGCACAAGCTGGTGAACCATCCAGGAAGTTCGACGTGTATAGCTGGACTCCGGGCTGTGTTGTTAGCACTTCCATCTTTCGGCCCGATTTTGAGTCGTATGCAGTGGCCGCTAGTTCGAGTTCTCCCGTTTGCGAACGCAGCGCGTAGCAGTGATCGTATCCGACTGGGTCTGCATCGATCTGGGCAATAC
>JAGQPC010000985.1 GCA_020426925.1 Planctomycetales bacterium
GTCTTCGCGTGAATTCCATGATAATTGGAAAAAGAAAATTCAGCAGCGACAAAACCATTGTCCAGATGACGATCGCAAACGTTGTGGTGGCGATCCTGTTTTTGTGACTCTGTTCGGCGTCGGCATGCATGTCCAATTCCCCTCGATTCGGTTTGGCCTTCAGCACTTGGCAGTCTTCCGTTTTTTTCCAACTCGTCCCATTGAATCGACCTTGTCGATGTAGTCGGTGGCAAGAGGAATCTTGCACGAAGTGTTGCCCATGTCGGCGTCGACCTTGCCAATGCGTTTGGCTGATGCTTTTGCGTTGCGAAGCAGCGGTTTGATGTACGTTCCGACACAGATCACGAAACTGTTCATGCACAGCCGAACTCGATTGGGAGCATCATGAACTTCTGCCTCAACTTGCTTCAGCAGCGATTTGATTTCCGCGAGATCTAATTCGTCGTCCGGTCGAATGGAAAGCACCGCCGCATACGTGCACCAACCGCACGCCGCAACGTTTTCCTTTTTGGACTTCATCCACTTTTTAGCAAGAGAAACCGGGTCATCATTTTCTGACGCGACGCCTGGTACTGAGCATTCGCTCAACATGTCCCACCAAGCCGTTTTGGCCCAATGATTGAGCTGCGTTTTCGTCATTTTGCTGCCGTCGGCCAATAAACCGGCCATGTACATGGCGTCGGAGTTGTTCGTGTCCCATAGCTGCATCGCGAGGTCCTGATCACCCTTGACTTTGCGGAGGACCTTTTTCATGTCTCCGATTTTGACTCCGTACATGTCTCCATTGGCGCCGTGGTTGCGATAGATTTTGACCGTTTGCTTATTGCCGAGCGCCTTGAGTTCGGCCATGACTTCTTGCAGTTGCATTGAGGTTTCTCCAAATGAGCGGTTTTTGTTACGGATTCTTCACAGAGTTTAATCTGTTGAACTGAATCGAGTTGTGATAACAAAAAAATCGCACGAATCGAGAAAATTTGTGGCTGAATTACTACAAAACGGTTTACTCGAAATCGTTACCGCTTAGACTCGCTTTCAGACGCACGATGCGTTTCAAAACAAATGGAGCTTGAAGTTTTAATGAATTGACTGGTGTGCTGAGCACACAACGAAGGTAATGCTAGTGATCTAGACCCATGGCGAAATCTTATTCGCCCACAATCGGATAACATCCGACCCTCTACGGGTTGTTTTGAATAAATCATGGTGGACTCGCGTGGGGTCCTAACCATAACCGTCTTTCTTGAAGAATCTTGCGGTATTCGTTCCTGGGAGTATGCATCTATGAAAAAGTTCTTTTCTAGTTTGGCTGTTGCTGCTTTGCTGGCAGCGTCAGCAAACGCCGGTCTTAACACGGTAACGTACGTCGACTCGTCGGGTGGCGCAGCTAACAACGCTGGCCTGATCCCCGATGGTATGGTCGAAGGTGACACAACGGGTGTTGGCGAAGTTACGCTGTTCGACATCGACGGTGGCGACATGTGGAACGGTGGTGACCAGTTCATCTACCTACACGACAGTGCACAAGAAACTGGCGATTTCTCGGCAACCGTTCGCGTTGTTGCTCAGACGGAAGCTGTTGACGGTCGTTGGGGTAAAGCCGGTATCCGAGCCAGCTCGTCGCTCGACGGACTTAGCGCTAACGCCATGGCTCAGCTTGCCGCTGGTAACGGCTCGCAAGCAGAACAGCTTGGTGCTGGCGACCACAGCCCAGTTCCAGTTCGTCTCGCTGGCCGAACGCAAAACGATGGCGAAGGTGGATTCGAGAATCCGGTCAAAGATGCTTCTGGCGCTGAGGTTCCAAATGATGCATTGCGAGCAGACGGTGTTGTAAAGACTTGGTTGCGACTGAACTACACTGCCGCTGACAACTCGTTCGTCGCAGGTCACGCTCTTGATGTTAATGGAGCTCCAGGCGAATGGTCGTATTCAGATCCAACGACTGCTGTCCCTGCAGACGGTGACGGATGGTACGTTGGTCTTGCTTACAGCATGCACAGCGACATCACACCTGTTCGTGCCGACAACATGCACGGCATTACGTTCGACAACTACTCGATCGTCCCAGAACCATCGAGTCTTGGATTGCTCAGCTTGGGAGCTTTGGCTCTACTTGGCATTCGTCGTCGTCGCTAAGCGATAACGGACGAAATGTCCAACGAGTAAAACGGGCGAGTCCATTTTGGGCTCGCCTTTTTCGTGCGCGGAAGTTTCGGTTCCAACAACATCTCCGCAGAAAGACCCGAACATCCGGTACTTTCGCTCTGACTCAACAATTGCGCTGGAAGCAATTGCACCGGTTGTTCGCTCGATTCGAAACGATCATCTACACTTTGCAAAGACTTTACTGCGGAAGTTCGAGGCAAAGATGAGCAAAAAGTCGGGCAAGCGGGCGTCGAAGAATCGCCCCGACAAAAAAACAACTCACCAAAATCGCGAGCCGATCGAGCCAGCGACTTCTTCCCGCACCAAATGGATTGTTATCGGTGTCGTCGCGGTTGTCTGCGTCGTGATTGGGATGCTGGCGATTCCCAACCTGCTTGCGCCGAAGTCTGACTCAGCGGACAGCAAAGTGGCTGATCCCGGTGTGCCCGACACCGATAGTACAACGGAAACGAGTCTCGCAAACAATCAATCATCGGCATCGCCCGACGTCATGCACTTGCCGGTTTTGCCGGGACTCGACGAAAATCGTTTTGACGCAGTCGTGCGTGACGTTTCAAAACGAGAAGACCCCGTCTTGGACGGCTGGGATACGGAACGTCTGAACGATCTTGCGAACATGCAGCTGAAGATCATTGGAAAGTTGCTATCGCACCCTGAAGAGATCGATGACGGTCACCTAAAGACAATTGCAAGCAGCACCGTCTCAACCGCTGGAATCAGGCCTCGGGCGGAACAGCTTGAAACGGCGTACGCGGACAAAACTGTAACGGTCAACCGAGGCACCACAAACGAAGGCTCGGAACAGCAGGGCCTCGGCCAATTTGCCGACGCGATGAAATGGCAGGCGTCGTTGGTCCGCGAGCTACACGACCACCGATTCAAATTCAAAGTTGTCCGAGTCGACCGCGACGAAAAGACCTTCACCACTCGCAGTTACTTTCAGATCAGCGGACGCGACGACAAACGGTCTGCTCAAGCCAATTCGATATGGACGGTAAGATGGTCGTCTGGCGGCAAAGGAGAACCACCTCTCGTCGAACGAATCGACGTCGAGAATTACGAAGAAATTCACTTGTCGGCTCCCGGCGGCCAATTGTTCGCTGATTGCACGGAGTCGGTTTTTCGGAATTCGGATCGATTTGGACGTCAGCTCATCTACGGAATCGATCACTGGACAGATCGCTTTGACGGCGCGATTGCTAGGCCTGCAGCAGGTCATGGAATCGCGATCGGCGACGTGAATAATGATGGACTCGACGATGTTTATCTTTGCCAGTCGCCGGGCCTGCCGAATTTGCTACTGATTCAGAATCCCGATGGCACCGTGACCGATCGAGCGGTCGAAGCAGGAGTCAATTGGCTGGAAGGGACTCGAGCCGCGTTGCTCGCCGACCTGGACAACGATGGTGATCAAGATCTTGTCGCGGTGCTCGGTTCGAAGGTTGTCATTCAGGCGAACGATGGCAAAGGCAATTTCACGCTGAAGTCGATCGTCGATGCTGTCAGCAGTCTGTTTCAAATCAATGCGTTGGACTACGACAACGACCGAGACCTCGATCTGTTTATCTGCGGTTATACGTTAACCTCAGGCGTCAACGTAAGCGACGTGTTCGCAAACCCGATGCCTTTTCACGACGCCAATAACGGCGCTCCAAATGTCTTGCTGCGGAACGATGGAGAATGGGCGTTTACCGACGTGACGAAGCAAGTCGGCCTTGACGAAAACAACATGCGATTCAGCTACGCGTCTGCATGGGAAGACTACGACCAAGACGGAGACCTGGACGTTTACGTCGCCAATGACTTCGGGCGCAATAACCTGTACCGCAATGACAACGGCACATTCCACGACGTGGCTCCAGAGTTGGGTGTGGAAGACATCGGCCCCGGAATGTCGGCCGCATGGGGAGACTTCAACAACGATGGCCGGCCGGACATTTATGTCAGCAATATGTTCTCGTCAGCGGGAAATCGAATTACGCATCAGCAGCAATTCAAAACTGGCATCAACGAGGAAGAGAAAAAACTCTTTCAACGTCACGCACGAGGAAACTCGTTGTTCGAAAACGTCGGTGATACGTTCAAAGATCGAAGTGTCGATCTTGGCGTTACTCTGGGCCGCTGGGCTTGGGGCTCTCAGTTTGTCGACATGAACAACGATGGTTGGCAAGACATTTACGTCACTAACGGATTCATTACGGCTGACAACAATAACGACTTGTGAAGTTTCATGTGGCGCCAGGTCGTGGCGCAATCACCAACGCTCGACGCCGCCCAACGAGAAATCCTGCGATACGATGTCGGTTGGAAAGCACTCAACACGATGCTCAAGGCCGGGCGATCACTCAGCGGCCACGAGCGCAATTGCGCGTTCTTGAATACAAAGGCAGGCCGCTTTGCTGACATTTCGGCAGCGGCGAACATCGATTTTGACGACGATGGCCGAATTCTCGCGTTGACTGACTGGGACCACGATGGCGACGAGGACTTTTGGATCGCTAATCGAAATGGGCCTCAAGTTCGCTTCTTGAGAAACGATTCACGCAACGACTACCACTTTGTTTCGTTTCGGTTGGTCGGTACGAAGTGCAACCGCGATGCAATTGGAGCTCGAGTCGAAGTGCACCTTGGCGACGATGCAGAACATCCATTGCGAATGCGCTCGCTGCGAGCCGGCGAAGGCTATCTTTCGCAGTCGAGCAAATGGATTCACTTCGGTCTGGGAGAATCTACCGCGATCGACAAGATCGTCGTTCGCTGGCCGGACAATTCCACCGAGACGATCACGGACGTCAAAGCAGATCAGCGTTACACCATCACACAAGGCGATGGAAAAGCGATCGAGTGGCAGCGACCGAAACGAGATGTGAAGTTGACACCGTCGACCATTCAAGTACCTGAATCGAGCGACCAGTCGAGGATCGTGCTGATTGCTCCTGTGCCGATTCCTGATATGAAGTTCGAAGTGGCGAACGGCGAGTCGCAAGCGGTGCTGGGGAATGGGCGAGCACGCGTCGTCAATTTGTGGGCGTCGTGGTGCAATCCTTGCTTGGAAGAACTGAAAGAATGGAGTCAACACGCGGAGGAGCTAAATCGACAAGGAATCGACGTAATCACGATTAACGTCGATGAACCGGAACCGGATCGAGATCAGCAAAAGAAATCGATGCTGGAATTAGCGTCGAAGTTGGGGCTTCCGTTTTCGGCAGGATTTGGCACCAAGGACTTGGTCGTTCAGTTTGATGTGTTGCAGCGTTCGATTCTTCGGCGGCAACGCCCGCTTCCCGTGCCCAGCAGTTTTATGATTGATGCTCGTGGCAATCTGCGAATCATTTACAAGGGACCGGTCGAGGCCGCTCAGTTGATACGTGACGCGGGCTTACTGAACGCGTCAGCGGAAGAAATCGTCGCGTCAAGCGTACCGTATGCAGGCAAGTGGTTAGGTCAGCCCGCCGGCACGTCGCCGAATAACATTGCGATACGCTTCGTCGAAGGCGGTTTCTTGGACGAAACCATCCGCTACATCCAGCAGCTGGATAAACGAGATCATGGCAATCCGATGTACAAACCGGCGGACGCGTTGGTGCTGCTCGGTGCCATCTACCAAGACCAAAACCGGCTTGAAGAATCTGCGGCCGCGTTCAAGCGGGTTTTAGAAATCGATCCGAATCATCGGCAGACGCAAATCGAGTTGGCCGCGGTCTTATTTAAGTTGAAAGACTTTGCTGGCTCCGCGAAGTATTATCGTCAATCTCTCGAACGACGCAGTAATGATCCCGAACTGTTGTACAAGCTGGGAGTGTCGCTTTACGAAAATGGCGAAACGGAAGCAGCGATTGTTGAAATTGAAAAAGCAGTCGCGATAGCGCCGACGCCGCTCGCTTATCATCAGCTCGGCAACGCTGCCATTCGGCTCGGAAAGATAGCGGATGCCATTGAGAAGTTCGAAAAAGCGGTTCAGTTGAATTCAAAGTTTGGGCCATCGCTGAACAATCTCGCATGGCTATTGGCCACAAGCATCGAGGACGCCGTTCGTGACGGAGACCGAGCCGTAAAGTATGCCGAAGTGTTGTGCTCAGGGCCGAATCAACGAACCGTTGAGAATCTGGACACGCTTGCCGCGTCCTATGCAGCTGCGGGACGGTTCGACGACGCCATTAAAACAGCCAACGAAGCGATCCGCGCTGCCAAAGCGGCTGGCGATTTACGATCGTCACGTGATTTGCAAAATCGTCTGACGCTGTACAAAAAGCAGCAACCGTTCCGGGATTCGCTCTAATGAGTTGCGTGAGTAGCGAAATCGTTTGGACGCGAACTTGGTGCCAGCCGGCGATTTTCCGAATGCTCGTTTGCATTGCTTGCAGCGCGATGCTAACCGGATGTCGCGTCGATAGAAACGAAAACCATGACAGCACGCAGTCGGTAGCTCGGTCGCCTGAGCCGACTGCCACCGCGCGTGATTCGTTAGTCAATGATGTAGCCACGTCAACGAAGCACGTTATGCCGAATGAAAACGCGAATGACCTTACGTCGCTCAAGCGTTTGGAAGAAAAAAAGTTCGACGCCACGATTCGAGACATTGTCGCTCGCGAGAATCCGGTGGTTGACGGCTGGTCGACCGAGCAATTTTCGGAACTTGCAGGCAAACAGCTAAAAGCGATCGGTACGCTTTTGCTGAATAAGTCAATTACGGCGACGGATTTGTCGGCCGTGTGCCAACCCGGAATTTCATCGTCGGCAATTCGCCCTCTGGGACTTTCAAAAGCATTCCAGTCTGCAGGTATAACTGTTCTGCGTGGAGAACCTATTGACGCCGTTGTGTCGGGACGCGACGAGGTCGCATCGGCCCTGAACGAAGTGGCTCAGCTGTTCAACGGCAAGGTCGATACACATTTCAAGTTCAAGATCA
>JAGQPC010000986.1 GCA_020426925.1 Planctomycetales bacterium
AATGGCACTTTGGCCAAGGCTTGCACAAGTTGCCCAGCGACTTCGGCAAGTTTGCCGCTGATCCTTCTCATCCGAAGTTGCTCGATTGGCTGGCTTCTGAGTTTGTGCGGCAAGGCTTCAGCATGAAAGCGATTCATCGCTTGATTGTCACTTCGCAAACGTATCAGCTGGCGTCGACTGTTGCACCAGAGTTTGCGTCGTCAAACCGAGATGCCGATCCAACCAACACTTACCTTTGGCAGTTTCCGCTCCAGCGTTTAAGTGCTGAGCCCATTTGGGATTCTATTTTTGCGGCTGCCGAGTGTTTGGATCTTACTGTGGGCGGTCCGTCTTTTTCAGTTGGCTCGACCAACCGACAACGAGGCCGTCGTTCACGGCGCGAGGACGAGTCTACAGAATCCTACCGCCGAGCGGCATATCTGACTCGAGGGTATTCGACCAACCGAGATGTAATGGCGAATTTCTTGCAGGCGTTTGATGTTGATGATGGTCGAGCGCCGTGCCCGCAACGCACGCAAACGGTCACTGCGACGCAAGGTCTATTCATGATGAACAGCGACGAAGTTGAGGTTGCGACGACCAAGTTCGCCGAACGGCTCCAGCGCGAGTCGAATGGAGACCTGTCTGCCGCCGTCGATCTCGGCTACCGGATCGCACTCGTTCGTCAGCCTTCCGATCAGGAACGCGAACACGTGCTCGCCTATTTGCAGGATAACGCGGGTCGGTTGAAAGGCTTCGCGTGGTTGCTGTTCAATCTTGATGAGTTCATATACATAAGGTAACCGATGTCCGGAAACAGTATCTATCCATGTGGGCGAATCAGCCGGCGCGGGCTTCTGCATCAGGCGGGAGGTGGGTTCCTTGGAGTTGCTCTGGGAGGTCTATGGGCAGAAGCAAGGGAAATCAACGACTTTGCTCTCGACGACTTAGAACCGCAGGCCAAGTCGGTCATTTTTTTGTTCATGTGCGGCGGCGTGAGTCATATCGACACGTTCGATCCCAAGGACAACAAATGGGCGGGCAAGCTGATTGATGCGGTCGGGTTTGGCGACAACTTGGCAGAAATGAAGCGGCCCGTGATTCCATGCCATCGCACGTTCACGCGATATGGCGAATCGGGAATCCCGGTTTCCGACTGGTTTCCGCACGTCGGTAGCATGATCGATGACATCGCGGTCGTGCGATCGATGTGGTGCCACGAGGGAAACCATTTCCCCGCCGTGATTGAAACGTGCACCGGACATCGAGGACGTCAGTTCGATCATCCGTCGCTCGGGAGCTGGGTCTCATACGCGTTGGGAACGGCTAACAAGAATCTTCCGACGTTTGTCAACATTGGCCGCCCGTCGTCACCTGTACAGTTGACCGGTGGCTATCTCGGAGCCACCGTTGCCGCGACACCGTTTCAGCCTGGCGAGACTCCGATCCCGAATCTTAATCCACCAAGTAGCAGCACGGCCGCGGAACGAGAACGGCAGATGCAGGCGCTCTACGAATTAAATCGAAGTTTTCGCGAGCAGTACGACATCAACTCGAACATCGCGGCGCGAGCCAAGGCCTACGAACTGGCCGCTCGGATGCAACTGGCCGCTCCAGAGCTTGTCGATTTTTCCGACGAGACAGAGCAAGTAAAGCAGCTCTACGGTGTTGGCCAAAAGGAAACTGACGAGTTTGGCAGGCAGCTGATTCTGGCTCGGCGACTCGCCGAAAAAGGTGTCCGATTCATTCAGATCTGTCACGCAGGCGGTGGCAATGGCGGATGGGACGCACACGGAGATATCAAATCGCACGCTCCTCTTTGCCGCGCAACTGACCAACCGATCGCAGGTCTATTACGTGATTTGAAAGATCGCGGCATGCTTGATCAGACACTCGTCGTCTGGAGCAGTGAGTTTGGCCGAACGCCCTGGTCGCAAAACACAACGGGCCGCGATCACAATCCACGCGGTTACACCGTCTGGCTCGCAGGCGGAGGCGTCAAGGGCGGAACGGTCCACGGCTCGACAGACGAAGTTGGCTATAAGGCCGTGCAAGATCCGCACTATTACAGCGATCTGCACGCAACTATTTTGCGACAATTAGGCTTAAATCATAAGGCTTTAGAAATCACTGTCAGCGGCCGGCCGATGCGACTGGTCGAAGAAGGGCACGGTCCAATTTCGGCTGTGCTCGCGTGACGTGGCTCCATTGCAAAATACAGAATCTGTCGCGCTAGCGCGTCCGTACACCGATTTGAACGGAACGTCAATTGGCAAGTGGATCCGTCCAACACCGATGCTGACAGCAAAAGGTCAGTTCGCATTTCGGCCGTTGCGGTGGCGATCCTTTGCTTCGTATGCATGTTGTTGGGCACATATGTCATGGTAGCTACGATATGGGTACTTATTCAGCTCGCACACCCAGGCGCCGCATCGGTGCCACGGTATTGGATGAAGTCACTGATTCGTTACCCCTTACATTCGACGTTGCACACAGCGCCCACCGTGTTGTTTTCCTGCATAGTGTCCACAGTCGCATGGCGAGCGATTTGTGGGGGAACGATTAGTGGCAGGCGGAACGTGTTTGCCTTCGCCGGGCTAGTCGCTGTTACTTGCTGGATAATTCGAGTTCTCGCTCAGGTCGTTTTGCGGGGACAATTTATACGTTCACCCATGTTTGATTTAGTCTTCCTCTTCGCATGCACTGCGATTGCAGCCAGCATTGCTGTTCTGTGGTCACGTCGATCGGCGACGAGTCAATCACAACGCTGATTTTCAGCACTGACACAGGTTGGATTCCGCTACACAAATCGCGGATAGTCAACGCGGCTGGTCGAAGAAGGGCTGGATCCAATCACCGATGTGCTTGGCGGAATTGATATATCGCGCAAGTGTTGAGATCGCTACTTGTCGGATGATTCTTGAAGCAGCGCGCAAAAAGCAGCGATGGCTGGTCGGTTGATGCGATCCTTCGGCACAGCGAAATCGAAGTGTTCGTCTTGCAGAGGCAGGAAACGAATCGATGGGTGGTCTGCGACTGATTCGATCGCAATGCCCCAGTCAGCTCGATGCTGTTCGATGGCTGCGATGACGGCGTTGTGGTTCTTCGCTTGCACGGCGTAGCCATTCGGTCGACGACCGCTAAGATGCTGATCGATCAAAATCCGAGTGCCACTACCTTGATTGCGATTGATCATCACGCATGACTCGTCGTGCACTGCTACTGAAATCGCTTCCGTCGCCGTCACGTTCGCGAACCGAT
>JAGQPC010000987.1 GCA_020426925.1 Planctomycetales bacterium
AATCGCCTGGGCGAATGCCAAACGGTACCGGCCGACTCGCTCCGTTGTCTGCGACCACGTTCGGCGCAGAAAACACTGCTCCACGTGTTGGACCAGTCATCATTTCGGAAGTGCAATACAATCCGAAAGTGTCAGGTGCGGCCCTCGCAGCCGATCCAACATTGGAAACCAGCGACTTGGAATACATTTCTCTAACAAACACCAGTGCTTCGGAAATTGACCTGACGGAATGGCGAGTCCGCGGCGGTATCGATTTCGAATTCGATCCCGGAACGAAGCTTGCTTCCGGCGAAACAGTGCGGATCTTGCGATTCAATCCTGCGAATCCAGAGCAAGTCAATCAGGTAAACGCATTCAAAGCACACTATGGACTCGACGATACGGTTCGGTTGCTCGGCGGATACGGCGGCCAGCTCAACAACAGCGATGATCGCATTTCGCTGCTGAGTCCGGACGATCCACCTGCGAATCAGCCAAACGCTATTCCTCGGCCGCTTGGCGACGAAGTTCTGTACGACGACTTGGCCCCATGGCCAACCGGTGCTGACGGAACGGGACGAGCACTCGTGAGAACCGCCAACAACGCGTTCGGCAACTTCGCAAGCTCGTGGGTCGCTGGCGATTTGCCACCTGGACTGGCTAGCGATCTTCGCGGCGATTTCGATGGCAACGGAACCGTTGACGCGACTGATATCGATTTGCTGACAAGCGAAATCCTCGGTGGTAATCCGAACGTCTCGTTTGATTTGACAAATGACCAACTGGTCAACAGCGACGACCGCAACGAGCTGATTCACAACGTCCTGGGCACGTCGTTTGGCGATTCCAATCTTGACGGAATCTTCAATTCGACCGACTTGGTTTTGATCTTCACGGCAGCTCAGTACGAAGACAGCACTCCCGGAAACTCGACATGGGCAACGGGTGACTGGAATGGCGATGGTGACTTCACGACAAGCGACTTGGTCGCTGCGTTCCAAGAAGGTGCCTACTCGGCAGCCCTGCGGTCATCGGAACCGACGAGTCCACAACTGTTGGTCGACAATTCGCTCATTGGTGCTCGCTTGGCGACTCATGATCAATCGATCGAGTCACTGTTCAGCGGTTCGAACGAAGCTCAAATCGCTTCCGAAGAGACCGATCAGCGAAACGCGGTTGAACTCATCGACGAATCGTTCGAAGAGATCTTCGCCGTCAGCGATGAGCCACTAGTCACGAAGAATGGTGGCGATAAACTGTTCAGCGATTCGAACGAAGAGTGGTTCATTTAATCGATCGCAAGTTAAATTGAATCGAGTGTCTTACAGGGTCACGGGACGTTTGTTCCGGCGACCCTGTTTCTATTTACACTCATGCGTGATCGTTGCGCATGCGTCGTTACACAGCTTGGGTGGCTGGTGGTCGAGCGAAGCGAGCCCCCAGCGCCGAATTCCGGCGACTCGCTTCGCTCGACCCCGGCCACACCGTTTGCATCACGTGAATCTGCAGAATGCTCACTAGTTTGAGAAAGCCTCCTAAGCAAGCGATTCGAATTTAGCAAACGCTTCGTTCCAGGCTGCCCCGCTTGCAGGCGAATATTCGTTGACATCGAAACTATCTTTGACGATTTGCCGAGCATCGGCGACCGATCCGACATCGCCGCTCGCCATCGCCTGAACCATCAGGTTGCCGATCGCCGTTGCTTCTATCGGCCCCGTCACGACGTGCCTTTGGCAAGCGTCCGCGGTCATCTGGCAAAGTTGGCGATTCTGAGTTCCACCGCCAACAATGTGAATCGTTTTTGTTGCTGAACCGGTGAGCGTTTCCTGCATATCCAGCACCTGACGATAGCGAAGCGCAAGACTTTCCAACGCACAACGAATGACCGCTCCTTCCGATTCAGGGACGGGCTGATTCGTTTCGCGGCAGTAATCGCGAATGGTTTCGGCCATGTTTGCGGGTGCAACAAAACGTCCATCATCAGGAACGATGAACGATTGCAATGGTTCCGCTTCTGCTGCCATCGTCGCCAATTGATCCCACGAGTAATCTCTGCCGGCTTGAGCCCACACACGCTGACATTCTTGGACAAGCCACAATCCCGTGATGTTTTTCAGCAGTCGAATTGTGCCTCCGATGCCTCCCTCATTGGTGAAATTGAATTCACGTGCTTGTTCATTGATGATCGGAGTGTTGATTTCTGCGCCCATCAGCGACCACGTTCCGCTGCTGATGTAGGCCCAGTCCGGGTTGTCGCTGGCAGGAGAAAGCGATGGGACTGCCATCACCGCGCTAGCTGTGTCATGCGTGCCGGGCAACACGACATCAACGTTCGATAGACCTGTGATCGACTCAACGGCCGGCAGCAGCTTGCCGATCTTTGTGCCCGGATGCGCGATCTCTTGAAGCATGTCCGTCGGAATGTTCAATCGATCCAGTAGAGACTTCGACCATTGCTTCGCGCGAGGATTTAGAAACTGAGTCGTCGTCGCGTCTGTAAACTCGTTCAGCTTCACGCCGGTTAGCAGAAAATGGAACAGGTCGGGAATCATCAGAAACGTTTCGGCAGCATCGAGCAGCGACGAATTTGCCGTGCGCATCGCTAACAGTTGATACAGTGAGTTGATCTGCATGAACTGCAAACCGGTCTCGTCGAAGATCTCGGCCTGGCTGAGTGTCTCGAACGCCAGTTCCATCATGCCAGCGTTTTGTGGGTCTCGATAGTTGTATGGATTGCCGAGCAACTCGTCGTTTCGTCCTAGCAACGCAAAATCGACACCCCAGGTGTCGACCGCGACACTGCAAATCGCGTCGCCGTATTTCTCATTGGCCTTTCGCAGTCCGTCCTGAACGTCCTTCCAGAGTTGCAGGATGTCCCAGTAAAGATGCTTGCCAAGCGAAAACGGTCCGTTCGGAAATCGATGAACTTCACTTAGCGCCAACTGTGAACCGTCAAATTGGCCCGCCAGCACTCGTCCGCTGGACGCGCCCAAATCAACTGCCAGAAACGTTCGCGATGCATTCATAGGTCTATCTCTATGGATATTTAGGGATTTAGGAGCGTGTTGAGTCGAATTTCAGCTGTACAGCTTGAAAATTCAGTACGATCTTGTCGATAGGACAAATATGGCGAACCATAAGTTGACTAAGTTGATCAACATTAGTACAAATCATCACCGAGTTCGCTTGAAGGTCCGTTCATGATGTCCGCCACCACTGCAATTCGCCCCAAGAAACCAATCGTGCCCAAGCCCTCCTCTGCAACCCAGCCAGAGCAACAAATCCAGCCATCGGCCGAGCTGCTGGCGGAATTGGCATTGAAAAGTGAAGAGCTGGAATCGGCCGAACCGATCGACATTCTTAAGTGGAGTGTTGAACGATTTGGCGACGGACTGACCATGGGTACGGCGTTCGGTCCCGAAGGCATGACGATCCTGTACATGCTGTCAACGTTTTCGCCAACGACGCCCGTCTTCAATTTGGACACTGGTTACCAGTTCAAAGAAACGTTGGTACTACGTGACACGGTTGCCCAAAAGTACGGCATTCATGTTGAGATGGCTCGGCCGGAAACGACCGTTGAAGAATACGAGACAGAGAATGGCGGGCCGGTTTACAAGACGGACCCAAATCGTTGCTGCTTCGAGCGGAAGATTTCGATCCTAAACCAAGCGATCGTCGGCAAGACTGCGTGGATCAGCGCGATTCGCCGCGATCAAAGCGACGATCGCGCTCGTGCTCCCATCGTTGGCTGGGACAAAAAGTTTGGCCTGGTAAAGATCAACCCACTCGCCAATTTGACCAAAAAAGACATTTGGCGAATGATCAACGACCACGAAATTCCTTACAACCCACTCCACGACCAAGGGTACACCAGCATCGGTTGCTGGCCCTGCACAAGAGTCGTACAAATCGGCGAAGACGAACGAGCCGGACGTTGGAGCGGATTCGAAAAGACCGAATGCGGCCTGCACGATTGAGCTCGCCCGCTTGCAAAAAACTGGCCTGACCAGGGCGAGAACTGGCGTGTTGACCGTACGATGGACTTCCAGTCCGTCGACCAGTCCGTCGACTCACGAGCCAATCCACCACTACGAAAAATGCGCCCGACGACTCGCACGGCCGGGGTTGTTAGAACCATCGGTACGCAATTGATGACGGATGTTCGCGATTCATCTCGAAATCTGCTAGCATGGGCCCGGCCAGCAGCCGCCACGCTGGGAGAGTCGCGACGACTGCCAAATGCCGGCTCATACTTGCGTGAAACGGTTGCCCGGTTAGCAACCATTTCCAGGTGGAAACTGTGTGATCGACGGCCAGCACCATGGGAGTAAAGTTTTGCGGCACAGCACCGGCTCGTCGATCACAACTGTCAAATTGATCCAATTCACAAAAAAGCTGACCCGGCGGTGGTGAAGCATATTCTTCTGCGCCGGGCCAGCCTGGCGTGACCACGACGTCCCGATCGATCGCTGGGATGATCCAACCGACCGGAAACGCCGCGGCCAATTCACACTGCATAAACGGTTCTCGGGCGGGACATTTGTCCCGGGGGAGTATCAGTACGCAATCTGCCTTGAATATAGGCTCTGCCAGATCGCAGGCTGGATTTGATTCACCTATCGATCTCATCAAGATCTTGTCAAAACGGCCGGAGCGTCACAGCCTACGCTCCGTGTCTTCCCACCAGCGAGGTGCTGCCAAGTCGGTTCCCAGGCAAGAAGCCTCAACTCAAAAATCTGTTCGCAAAGCATTAAACAGCAGACAGCGCGATAAGTTTCGCTCGATTTTTTTTAGAATCGCCACAAACTTATGTGCGAGAAACTTTAGGACCGGAAGTTCAATTCAGATATTTGCAAAACGTAGTCCTAGTGTTTCGGTCAAACTCGCGTTACGATGAATCGATTAGCTAGGCTTGTTATTCGACACGACCCTCAAGATTCGCACCCTTAACACCTGAAACAATCTATTTCAGGACGTTTTTTCTTGCATTCATTGGCAGAGGTAACTGATGAGTAGGTCTTGGAAGAATTGGCGCGTACTGATTGCGTTCCTCATTGGCAGCTGCATCCTCTCGGCAGGTTCCACACACGTGTGGGCGTTCGAAGTTTTAGGTGTAGGTACCGATTTCCTGATCGGTGGCGACCTAACGGATCCCGACGATGACGGAGATCCAGAGTTCGACGATGGCTACGACGCCATCTTTGATGCGAACCACGAGCCTGGATTCGGAAGTGACAACGCAGACCCGGCGTCTGCGGGTAATGGCGAGTCAGCGTTTAACGTATTCGACAACCTTCTCGGTCCGGCCAATGACAAATGGTGCTGCGGTCGACCGGGCGGAATAGATGAAGACGATCCAATCTGGGTTTCGGCGCAACTACCGGCCCCTCATTTTCTGACCAGCTTTACCGTTTCATCGGCCAACGATGTTCCAAATCGAGACCCAATCTGGTGGGCAATCCAGGGGTCCAATGACGGCGAAAGCTACACCGACGTTTTCGTGTATGAAGACGATATCCCCGTGTGGGAAGACCGATACGAAGTCATCTTGTTTACGGCAGGCGATGACTTTCCCGTTCAAACGACCAGTTACGAATATTTTCGCATGGCGACGTACGACACAATAAACAATCAAAATGGCGACGTGGCCTATTTCCAAATCGGCGAGATCGAGTTCTTTGGTGATCCTGACGAAGGAGGTGGAGTTGCAGGTGATTTCAACAACAATGGCATGCGAGATCTCGGCGACATCGAACTTCTCACTCAAGCGACTATCGCCGGCGATACATCGTTTGATCTGACAGGTGACGGAGCCGTCAATTTCGCTGATCGTCAGTTCTGGCTCGTCGACTTGTCCAATACCTACTTTGGTGATTCAAACTTTGACGGGCAATTCAACAGCTCTGACTTCGTCACTGTGTTCACAGCTGCAAAGTACGAAACTGGTGAAGCCGCCACGTTTGCTGAAGGCGATTGGAACGGCGATAAGCTGTTCAACAGCACGGACTTTGTCACCGCGTTCGGTGCAGGCGGCTACGAAGGCGGCGAACGAGCCGGCGGTTTGCAAACCGTGCCAGAACCGACGTCGCTGCCTCTGATCCTCGCTGCATTGCTGGGACTTATCGGATCACGAAAACGCGCCAAGTAGGAAACTGCAATCTCTGATCTGACTGATTCGGGCGCCCTCGTTACGCGGGGTCGCCCATTTTCATGCGCTGCCCGCGTTCGGTCCTATTGTTTCTCGACTGGCAGGATTCGTTTGTCATCATACGTAGCGCTGTATCTACACATTTTTTTCAGAACTTTTTGTGGACCTTAGGTGTTGGAGTTTTGGGCAGAGAAACTCAATTTCAATTACACCATGTCACGCAAGTGATGAGTGATGCATGAGGCGACGATGACGCGATCTATTGGTCTAGCCGTACAGCGTGGTAAATCAAAATCGACACGAGTATCAACCGTTGAACAGCTAGAAGACCGTCAACTGCTGACGGTTGTCATCAGCGAGTTTTTGGCTGATAACAAAACAAATCTTGCTGACGTCGATGGCGAGTATTCGGACTGGATCGAACTAACCAACAACGGCGCACAGGACGTCGATCTTTCTGGTTGGT
>JAGQPC010000988.1 GCA_020426925.1 Planctomycetales bacterium
GAAACTGCTGGTGACCTAATCGTAAGCCTTGATGCTTCTCACTCGAGTGCGGGTGGTTCTGTCTGGCAGAGTTCTGGCCTTATCACTGATTTCAATGAAGTCGGCGATCCGTTCTTTGCAAACATTGGGGGCACTGTTCCCGCCGTTATTTTCGATGGCTCAACCGCCTACCAAAGTACGTCTGACGCGCCTGCCGGAATTGTCGGTGCTGACGCCAGTCGATCGATCGAAGCTTGGGTTTTCAACCCAGCAATCGCCGGCGAAGAGACTGTCGTTTCTTGGGGACATCGCGGTGGCCCTGACGGATCAAACATGTCGTTTAACTACGGCACGAACGGTGACTTTGGAGCTGCCGGACATTGGGGATCGCCTGACATTGGTTGGGACAACGCTGGTGGAGCTCCTGCTAATTTGCAGTGGCATCATCTGGTCTACACGTTCGACGGTGACACGACTCGCGTTTACTCCGATGGCGCCTTGATGAATTCAGAAGCGCTGGGTGCCGGTGTTATCAACACGCATCCTGGAAAAATTGTTGTTGCGTCGCAGACCGAAGGTGACGGAACGACGCTGACTGGCGGTTTGCGCGGAAGCATGGCTATCTCCAAAATCCGAATTCATGACGGCGTTCTCTCGGATACTCAGGTTATGGCCAACTACAACGAAGAAAAGGGTTCTTTCGTAAACCCAGTTCTTCCTGGTGGCACTCCAGTCGCGGCTCAATTGCGATCGGGCCCGATCCATCGTTATAGCTTCAACAATGCGGCGTCTCCCGACGCTACAGGCGGAGTACTAGTCGACTCGGTCGGTGGTGCTGACGGCGTTGTGCTTGGAGCTGGCGGTTCGTTCACTGGTTCGGCACTCGCTTTACCTGGTGGTGGATCAGCGGAAGCAGCTTACGGCGACCTTCCAAACGGTCTGGTTTCTGGTCATACGAACCTAACGATCGAAGGGTGGGTCACAGTCGACGGCAGCCAAAACTGGCAGCGAATCTTCGACTTCGGATCGGGTACGGCAGGTGAAATCACGGGTCCGGGCGGTGACGCTGAAGGTCTTGACTACATCATGCTTTCTGCAAACCGCGGTGGTAACGTTGGCCAGCAACGACTGGAGATCCGCAATGAAGATCCAGCAGGCGGCGGGATTACAACGCTAGACGCTGATAACGCGACTTCGCCTCCGCAGGACGTTCATTTTGCGGTCGTGATCGAAGAAGAAGCAGCAGTTGTTCCGGGACTTCCTGAATTCGGCACCGCTCGTCAAGTTTCGTACTATCGCGACGGTGAATTGATGGCTCAAGGAACGACCGCCATTCCGTTATCCGAAATTAACGACGTCAACAACTGGCTTGGTCGATCGAACTGGACGGGAGATGCGAACTTCCAAGGTAGGTTCGACGAGTTCCGAATCTACGACTACGCATTAAGTGCCGACGAAGTTGTCGGCAACGTTGCCGCTGGTCCTAACGCGGTGAACGTTGTTCCAGAACCGTCCGCGGTTGTCCTTGCAGCACTTGCGTTGGTCGGGTTCGCTGGTACATGGAGACGACGTTCGCGTTAAGTCGTTCCATCGACTCGTGACTTTAACATTCAAAAAGGCGGCGTTTCGAGCGTCGCCTTTTTCGCTGCGCGAGGCTTTATGTAAACTGATCGCGGTTTGGCTGGGTGAGCCAAAGAAGAGCAAGACACATTGGAACAGTAAGAGAAAGCACAAAATGAAACACATCGCAGCGATTGCCTTACTTTTTAGTCTCGCATCGTCGCTATCGGCGATCGAAGTTGGGGGCGTGCTGTTTGTCGACCTCGACGCCGCCTCATATACGACGGGCGATTTTTCGTGGACGAACAACGGCACCTATGGCGACTTCGACGTCATCGGCGCTCCGATGAGCGGATTGATCGAGTCGACTCCGGTCGTCTGGTTTGATGGGGTTCAGGACGCTTTCATTGGAGCGGACGTTGCTCCTGATGGACTGGTCGGCGAGGAGCCCACGACAACGATCGAAGCTTGGGTTTTCAATCCGGCCGTAGCATCGGAAGAAACGATCGTCGCCTGGGGTGACCGCGGTGGGCCAGATGGATCCAATATGTCTTTCAACTACGGCACGAACAGTGACTTCGGCGCCGTAGGACACTGGGGAGACGATTACGACGTCGGATGGAACGGCACACCGAAGGCCGAACAATGGCATCATATGGCTTATTCGTTCGATGGCACGACCGCACGCGTTTACCTTGACGGTGTTCTGAACAACGAAAAGGACATGCCCGATCTAGAAACGTTTGATGGGTCGGCGATTGCCATCGCGGCTCAGTGGCAGAAGGGCGGAGGCAGTTTGGATAACGGTCGCCGAGGAAGCTTGGCCATCGGCCGACTGCGAGTGCATGACGAACCACTTTCTGCCGAGCAGATCACAGCCAACTACAACGAAGAACTATCAGCGTTCATCGGCCCGCCACTGCCAGAGCCAACGGAATTGCTGGCACGGCCAATACACCGTTACAACTTCAACAATCCTGCGGGCAACGCATCTGAAGAAACGATCGTTGACTTGGAAGGAAATGCGTCCGGCGAAGTTGTTGGCGAAGATGCCGTGATGTTTACCGGAACTCAGTTGCAGCTTGGCGGAGGCACGTCCGACTTTGCTCCGTACGTCGACCTGCCCAACGGAATTATCTCATCGCTCACTGACGCAACCATTGAAGGATGGGTCACGATTGAAGCGGCTGAAAATACGCCTCGCATTTTTTCGTTTGGCTCTAGCACCGCCGGCGAACTTCTGGAGGTTGGAGGCGAAGGAACCGACCAAGACGTGTTCGCGTACTCTGCGGCTCGAGGCGAAAACATCGATCGTCAAAACATCTCTCTGAAGAATCTCGATCCTGATTCAGCCGGCGCCGAAGGTGACATCGGCTTTCAGGAAACTCTTAACACAACGGTTCAAGCTGAATTGAATGAAGAGTTTCACTTCGCGCTTGTTTATGATTCCGATGGCGGCGCAGAAGGTACTCCAGTGATCCTGCAGTACCGAAACGGCGAACTGGCATCTACGCTGGACGTTACGATCGCTTTGGAAAACCTGAGCGACGTCAATAATTTCCTCGGCCGTTCAAACGACACATCCGAGACTAACTTTGCAGGTCTATTCAACGAATTCCGCATCTACGACTACGCGTTGTCGCAGACCGAATTGCTCGGCAACATCGAAGCTGGCCCCGATGTCGTAAACGTTGGCGGCCGCGTCGCTGGTGACTACAACGATAACGGCGTTTTGGATGCAGGAGACCTGGACCTTCAGTCTCAGCAGATTGGCTCCAACGACGCGAACTTCGACTTGACCGGAGATGGAAGTGTCGATTTTGCGGATCGATTGACGTGGGTCAAAGACTTGGCGAACACGTGGATCGGCGATGCGAATCTCGATGGCGAGTTCAACAGTGGTGACTTTGTCCAGGTGTTTGGCGCCAGCCTTTTTGAAACGCAACGACCGGCTACTTGGGATCAGGGTGACTGGAACGGTGACGGCGTCTTCGACAGTGGAGACTTCGTCGCAGCGTTTACCGATGGCGGATACGAAAAAGGTGCTCGCCCTGCAGCTGCTGTCCCCGAGCCTGGTACATCGATGATCGCGTTGTTAGCGTTCGTTGGATTCCTTTTCCGAGGCGTACGTCTTGCCCGTTAATTCTTGACAGCGACGTGCGCTCGGTCTTAAGCTAATGAGCCTGCGTTCGTACTAACCTGGAGATTTGCTAATTCAAACGGCACGAAGTTTCTGTTCTCACACAGCAGAAGCTTCGTGTCGTTTTTTTTATTGGCTTCGCATTCCGAAGCGTCAGTCAGGGACGAATTTCGACATGCAGCGTAAACTCAATGTACGCCATGCTTCATTGCTGGTCTGTCTCGCGATCGTTCAGAATTGTGTTCTGCCAGCACTACTGTCGGCCGATGACTTTGTTGACATCGCGCACAACAGTTCGGTTTTTGGCGAAGAGAGAAATTACCGAGTCATCCTTCCGGCCAGCTACAACGCGAACGAGGCAACTTCCTATCCAGTGGTCTACTACCTGCACGGGTGGAGCGAGCGTTACAACGTGCCGACTCATGGCGAGTTGCCACTGGAAAGCATGGAGCAGATCGTTGCGGAGAAGGACTCTTTCATTCTGGTTATTCCTGATGGCTCGATGAATCCGAACGACGAACGTCCAAATGTTCGGCCGTACAACATCGGCGAAAATCACACTGGCGATCGAGGTACGCCGTTTGACGTCCACTTCAGCGACTATTTCCTTGAGCTGGTGGGCCACGTCGACCAGAATTTCCGAACGATTTCGAACCGAGAAGGACGAGCCCTGTTCGGATACAGCATGGGCGGCTTCATGTCGTTCGATTTGGCCGGCAATTATCCGCACATGATTTCGGCCGTCGTCGATCACCTTGGATCCCCCGAGTTCTACATTGGCGATACTCAGCGGCGCGTTCTGAACAAGAAGCGAGATCTGACTTCGAATTTGCACGGCGTGCGATATCGGTTGCAGGCTGGGACTCGAGACTTTTTGCGATTTCTAGGTGACGAAGTCAATCAAACGTTTCAGCGAGATCCGACGCTCAGTTACGAGTTTGAACTCAATGAAAGTAATCATGCGCTCGCTGCTCGAGACTCAAAGATCGAAAACTTCGCGGAAGGCATAAACTTTCTGGTCGATGTTTTCCAAAACCCGCTTCCTCGTCCCACGCGTTGGCATCATACAGACATGGACGCGGAGTTTGACAAATGGGGTTATCAAGTCACGTCAAATCTGCTGGAGCCAGGATTCATTTCGCTACGCGGCGTTACTCACGGCGGCTTTGAAGTCAGCACGAAAAAATGGACGGCGGAAGGCCCCTACGTTCCAGGAGTCGAAATTAACATTCAAACGGACAGTCTGTACCAGCCAAACACAGATTATCAATTGTTGAGCTATAACTTGGCACGAGATTCTGCGTCGACGTCCACAGTTACAAGCGATGCTCAGGGCAGGATCACCGTATCTGCGAATCATGAAGACAATCAATTCGGGATCTATAACCAAGGCGACCCGGCAGAATTGGTGACGGTTGGTCATCTCGTTGACGGATCTAGGCAATTCCTATCTCAAGGACAAACAGGTGATTTGCGACTTCGATTTCTGAATCGTGGTGGCAGCGCAACTTCCGGAATGACAGCCACGATTTCGACGCTTGAGCCGAACGTCACGATCGAAAATCCAACCGTCGTGCTCGACGATATTGACCTCGGCGCGACCGTTTGGTCTCCGGCGATTAAGATCAACGCCGCCAAGCCCGCTCCTGACAATCGTA